>JBFEWA010000197.1:0-6165 GCA_041546605.1 Bermanella sp. | reverse complement strand
TAGGCGTGTTGCGATTGGCGACTTTGCGTATCTAGAAAACCTTCGTTTAACCCATCTGTCACGGCGTACATACCAGGAGGTGGCATGGTGCGCTCTAAGGCATCGTATACCTGTAACGCCACCACATGGTTGTGGCGCTTTAAATTAAATAGGGCAGCTTTATCGTTTGGCCCTAAATCAAAAAAGTCACTGATAATGTAAATACTGGTGCCGGGTTTCACCCCTTGATGTAACTTTTTCAAGCAATCGCCCAAACTGTTTTTTACTGTTTGGTGTTGCTGCAATTTATGATTAAAGGCATTGATGGCTTGTAAGATTTGCAGCACGTGTTGCGAGCGTTGTTTGGGGCGAAAATCCTGTTCGCTTTGATCACCTAATACTAGCGCGCCCACGCGATCGCCATGATCCAATGCGGCCCAAGCAATAATGGCGGCACATTGGGCGGCCACTACTGATTTAAAACTGCGTTGCGAGCCAAAAAACATGGGTGTGCGTTGATCGCATACAATTACCACCGGACGTTCACGCTCTTCTTTATAGACACGAGTGTGAGGGGATTGTGTACGGGCGGTGACACGCCAATCAATGGTGCGAATGTCGTCACCGGGTAGGTATTGTCGAAGCTGGTCTAAATCCAAGCCGCGGCCTTTTTGTTTGCTGGCATGCCCACCGGCTAACATGCCATGAATTTGCGGCAAGCTGGCCAGACGCAAGCGTTTCGCCAATAACCTCAGTTGCACTAACTGGTGTTCATCGGTGAAAGCGCCGTCGGGGAAAAACCCTTCTAGATAATTTAATGGTTGCGCTGAGGTGCTCATATGCAATCCGTTACGGTACCGCCACTCGCATGATGAGTTCATTGATGATGCGATCTGCGTTCATGCCCGTGGCCTCCGCATCAAAGCTCACCAATAAGCGATGGCGTAAAACTGGGTGCAATACTGCTTGAACATCATCTGGGCTGACAAAATCTTTACCGGCTAACCAGGCGTGGGCGCGGGCACAACGATCCAATGCGATGGTGCCGCGAGGGCTGGCGCCGTATTCAATCCAACTGGCTAAATCATCACCGTAAGCTTGTGGCTCGCGGGTGGCCATGATCAATTGCACGATGTACTCCTCAACGCGCTCACTTAAATGCAGAGATAGCACCTCTTGGCGTGCGGCAAAGATTTTGTCTGCGCTGAGTTTTTCCGCCGGAAGTGGGGTGGCGTTATTTTTCGCTTCGCCACGGGCCAGTCTTAAAATTTGGGTTTCGGCATCCGCTTTCGGGTATTGAATGCGCACATGCATTAAAAAGCGATCCAATTGCGCTTCTGGCAATGGATAGGTGCCTTCTTGCTCAATGGGGTTTTGCGTGGCCATAACCAAGAATAGTTTGTCTAGATCGTAGGTGGTGCCGGCCACACTCACTTGGCGCTCGGCCATGGCTTCCAGTAAGGCCGATTGAACTTTAGCCGGAGCACGGTTGATTTCGTCCGCCAATACGAGGTTGTTAAATAGTGGGCCTTTTTGAAAGACAAACTCACCGGTTTGCGCACGGTAAATCTCAGAGCCAGTAATATCAGCCGGTAACAGGTCTGGTGTAAACTGAATACGCTGGTAATCCCCTTCGATGCAATCCGCTAGAGTCTTAATGGCTTTGGTTTTGGCAAGACCTGGAGCCCCTTCCACTAGAAGGTGGCCGTCAGCCAGTAGGGAAATCAATAAAGCATTTACAAGGTCAGGTTGACCAATAATGTGTTCTTGTAAGCTGGTTTGTAACGCTGTGATGTACTCACGATTTGTCATATGACCAATTCCAAGTTTTTGTTTTTTCGAGCATTTTAGGAATATTCCCGCAAGGGTCAAGGTTAGGATTGTGCGTGATTCAAAGAGTTCCCTGAAACCTTAAAAATTGCCTTGCATCATGGGTGCGCGTTTTTCAGTGGTTAAACTATCATTTATCTATAGATAAATCCCTTAAGGGCTTGTTATGAATCATAAGTTGAATACGGATGTCCACCCTCAAGTCACTCTACTCATTGAACGTTTAGTGGCCGAAGTACCTAAAAATCAAATTTCAGTCATTGAGCAATTCATCAAAACCTATTACGCGGCCACGCCGGATCAAGAGCTTGAAAGTCGTAAGTTAGATGATTTGTACGGGGCCACGGTGGCCTGTTGGAATTTCATGCAAAAGCGCCCAAATGCCAGCAAAATACGGGTTTTTAACCCAGATTTTGAAGAGCATGGCTGGCAATCTACCCATACCATAGTGGAAGTGTTGCACAAAGATGTGCCGTTTTTAGTGGATTCCATTCGCATGGAATTAAATCGCAGGGAAATGTCGATCCACTTTATTAACCACTCTGTCATGCATGTGGAGCGCAATGCCAAGGGCGAATTGGACTTAAAATCCCCCTTAGATCATACCGATAACCCCAGAGAAGCCATTGTTTACGTGGAGGTGGATCGCCACAGTGATGAAGCGGAACTCAGTGATCTCACTAAATCCTTAGGTGAGATCTTAGAAGAAACCTGCTTGGTGGTAGATGACTTTGACACCATCAAAGGCCGTTGTGAAGAAGCCATGGGCTGGATTAAAAACAGCAAAGGGCCGTTCAGTAAAAAAGATATTAATGAGTCTGTGGCCTTTATGGAGTGGCTATTAGATGATCATTTTACGTTTTTAGCCTGCGAAGACATTTCATCGGAGAAAAAAGCGGGTAAAACCTATGCCCTACGAGATAAGTCCAGCATTTGTGGTTTATTTAGAAAAGCAGTGCATGGCCCAGATAAAGTCATCATAGATGATTTAAGCCCAGGCATGCAGGCGTTGATTATGGCGCCGCAGCTCATTTCGATTACCAAATCTGGTCGTCGTTCGCGTATACATCGTCCAGCGTATCCGGATTACATTACCATTAAACAAGTGGACGAAAACGGGCAGGTGACCAGTGGGCGTCGCTTCTTGGGGATGTTTACCTCGAATGTGTACACAGAGAGCTCGTTTAATATCCCCATTATTCGCAATAAAACCACTCAGGTCTTACAGCGCTCGGGTTTGAATGAAGGCAGTCATCATAGCCGTGAACTACAGCATATTTTAGAAGTGTACCCACGGGATGAATTATTCCATACCGATGTGGACCAGCTAGCCCGTTCGGCCATTGGTATTTTAAATATTCAGGAGCGTCGCCGCACCCATATCTTTATTCGCCATGATCAATTGAATAAATTTTTATCTTGCATTGTTTATGTGCCGCGGGATTTGTACAACACAGAGCTGCGTCATAAGGTGCAAAATATTTTAGTGGAAGCATTTGATCCATCGGATATCGAATTTACCACGTATTTTTCTGAGTCCATTTTAGCTCGTACCTTGTTTACTCTTAAACTTAAACCAGGCGCCGTGCTTGATTACGACGAAAAGCGTATAGAAAAAGACATTCAAGGGGTCGCTCGTTCTTGGCAGGATGATTTAATGTCTGCTCTGATCGAAGGTGTAGGTGAAGAAAAGGGCAATCGTTATTTTCAATTGTATCGCCGCGCTTTTGGTGCCAGTTACCGTGAAGAATTTTTACCACGTACGGCGGTAGTAGATATTCAGCATGTCATGTCTATGAAAGCAGATCATGATATTGCCATGAGCTTGTATCGTAATGTGTCGGATACGGGTAATCATTTTAAATTTAAGCTGTTTAACCCAGATAAGCTATTACCACTTTCTGATGTCATTCCTATTTTAGAAAACTTAGGCTTGCGTGTCATAGGTGAACATCCTTACGGTATTCATCGTTCTGATGGTAAGCAGTTCTGGATTCATGATTTTAGTATGATCTATACCTTCAGTGATAATATTGATTTACATGAGAGCAAGGAAAAATTTCAAGATGCGTTTCGCGCCATTTGGTTTGGCAAGGCCGAAAATGACAGCTTTAACCGCTTATTATTAGGTGCTCATTTAGGTTGGCGTGAAGTGGCGTTATTACGTGCTTATGCCCGTTACATGAAGCAAATTCGGTTTGGTTTTTCCGAATCCTTTATTGCTGATACCTTATGTAAATATCCTGAACTAACCTCGTTTATCGTGCGTTATTTTGTCACGCGCTTTAACTTAGTAAAAACACCGGCCAGTTCTCGTCAGAAGTATTTGGAAAAACTCGACGCGCAATTCACTGAGATGTTGGATCAGGTAGAAAGTATCAATGAAGATCGTATTTTCCGCCGTTATATCGAACTTATTGGTGCCACGTTGCGTACTAACTTTTTCCAAAAAGAAAGCGATGGCGAATTAAAACGTTATTTCTCGTTTAAATTATCCCCTCGGGATATTAGTGATATTCCACTGCCTAAGCCTTTGTATGAGATTTTTGTGTACAGTCCAAGGGTAGAAGGGGTGCACTTGCGCGGCGGCAAGGTGGCCCGTGGTGGTTTGCGTTGGTCGGATCGTATTGAGGATTTCCGTACCGAAGTATTGGGCTTGGTAAAAGCCCAGCAAGTGAAAAACTCCGTCATCGTACCTGTAGGGGCCAAAGGGGGATTTGTTGCCAAACAATTACCCGAAGGGGATCGCGATGCCTTTTTAGCCGAAGGCATAGAGTGCTATAAAACCTTTATTTCTGGTTTGTTGGATATTACCGATAACTTGGTGGATGGTGAGGTTGTACCGCCAGAACAAGTGATTCGATTTGACGAAGATGATCCGTATTTGGTGGTGGCAGCGGATAAAGGCACGGCCACCTTTAGTGATATTTCCAATGGTATCGCACAAGAGCGTGGCTTCTGGTTAGGTGATGCGTTTGCCAGTGGTGGCAGCGTCGGTTATGACCATAAAAAAATGGGTATTACCGCCAAAGGTGCGTGGGTTTCAGTGCAACGCCATTTCCGTGAACTGGGCATTGATGTGCAAAAAGAATCCATTACCGTCATTGGTGTGGGGGACATGGCTGGGGATGTATTTGGCAACGGTATGCTGCGCAGTGAATACATTCAACTGGTGGCGGCGTTCAATCACATGCATATTTTTATTGACCCGGACCCAGAAGATGTAAAAGCCAGTTTCAAAGAGCGTGAACGCTTATTTAATTTACCGCGCAGTGCTTGGAGTGATTACGATAGTAAGCTCATTTCCAAAGGGGGCGGTATTTTTAATCGTTCAGCTAAATCCATTGAAATCAGTGCCGAAATGAAAGCACGTTTTGGCATTCAACAAGATCGTCTTTCACCCAATGATTTAATTCATGCGCTATTACAAGCACCGGTGGATTTGATTTGGAATGGTGGTATTGGCACTTATGTGAAATCCTCTTCCGAGTCACACGCTGCGGCAGGTGATAAAGCCAATGACAGCTTGCGTATTAATGGTAAGCAATTAAAAGCCAAGGTCATTGGTGAAGGGGGGAACCTAGGTATTACGCAACGGGCTCGTATTGAGTATGCGTTGAATAGTAAAGGGGCTTCGTTTACGGACTTTATTGATA
The DNA here is from genome assembly GCA_041546605.1 of Bermanella sp. GTDB lineage: Bacteria > Pseudomonadota > Gammaproteobacteria > Pseudomonadales > Oceanobacteraceae > Bermanella. The sequence continues at coordinate 700 of JBFEWA010000197.1, read as the reverse complement.
ATGCCGCCGGTGTGGATTGCTCTGACCATGAGGTGAACATCAAAATCCTATTAAACAGTTTGGTGCAAGCCGGAGATATGACCATCAAACAACGCAATACTTTGTTAGAAAGCATGACAGAAGAAGTGTCTGACTTAGTGTTGATGAACAATTATCGTCAAACCCAAGCCATAGCTTTAGCGTACCGCGAAGCGAAAACCCGTATGGATGAATACAAGCGTTTGATGAATGATTTGGAACGCCAGAAAAAACTGAATCGAGAGCTGGAATTCTTACCCAGCGATGAAGATTTAGATGAGCGCAGAAATCAGAAAAAAGGCCTAACACGTCCTGAACTTTCGGTGTTGATCAGTTACACCAAAGGGGATTTGAAAGAACTGCTAAACACTCAAGAGGTCTCTCAAGATGAGTATTTGGCCAAGTCCGTTGAGAGCGCCTTCCCTGAAGTGTTAGTGAAGAAATTCCCTGATGCACTTTATGGGCACCAATTGCGCAGTGAAATTGTGGCCACGCAGTTAGCCAATGAAATGGTGAATCGCATGGGGATCACCTATGTGAATCGCATGCGTGACAGTACCGGAGCGGATATTAACGCCATTGTTAAAGCCTATGTGACGGCCCGTGACGTGTTTAGAATGAACGAGCTGTGGCAACAAATTGAAGCGCTGGATTATAAAGTGAGTGCCAGTATTCAAGAATC
>JBFEWA010000494.1:0-1690 GCA_041546605.1 Bermanella sp. | reverse complement strand
GTGGCTGATGCATCAATACGATCCGAGAACGGCTCGCCTAATTGCTGTGTAAGTGCTTGATAAGCTTCACCTGGATCTTTACCGGTTACCGCCATGATTTCCGCTGACAACAACGCCGGTGCGATACCGTCTTTGTCGGTTGTCCACACTTGGCCGTTACGACGCAAGAACGACGCCCCTGCGCTTTCTTCGCCACCAAAACCAAGTCCACCATCAAACAAACCATCGGCGAACCATTTAAAGCCCACGGGCACTTCATACAGTTTACGACCAATGTTATTGGCCACACGATCAATCATGGAGCTGCTCACCAAGGTTTTACCCACAGCCGCTTGTGCTGACCAATCAGGGCGGTTTTGGAACAAATAATCAATGGCCACAGCTAGGTAATGGTTCGGCAGCATTAAGCCTGTGCTATTAGTGACAATGCCGTGACGGTCGTGATCCGTGTCGCAGGCGAAGGTAATATCAAATTGATTACGGCGACCAATTAAACTCTGCATGGCATGGGAGGAAGATGGGTCCATGCGGATTTTTCCATCCCAATCGAGAGTCATGAAACGGAACGTTAAATCCACTTCTTTATTTAACACGGTTAAATCCAATTTATAGCGCTCGCCAATGGCGCCCCAATAATTCACACCGGCACCACCAAGCGGATCGACGCCCATACGAATATTCGCAGCGCGAATGGCATCCATGTCGATGACGTTTTCTAAATCATTTACATAGGTATTTAAAAAATCGTATTCATGAGTGGTGCTGGCCTTCATGGCTTGTTCAAACGGCATGCGTTTTACGCCATTTAAATTGGCTTCTAATAATTCGTTAGCTTTTGCTTCGATCCAACCAGTAATGTGACCATCCGCTGGGCCACCATTGGTTGGGTTGTATTTAAAGCCGCCGCCATCCGGTGGATTATGGGAAGGGGTAATCACAATGCCATCGGCTAGGCCGCTGCTGCGCCCTTGGTTATACACGATAATAGCGTGGGAAATGGCTGGGGTTGGAACGTACTCAGCGTTGCTCGAAATCATGGTTTCAACGCCATTGGCTGCCAATACTTCTAACGCGCTCACAAAGGCAGGCTCGGATAATGCATGGCTATCAATACCAATAAACAAGGGGCCTGTGATGCTTTCTTTTTCACGGTATAAACAAATAGCTTGAGTAATGGCCAACACGTGATTCTCGTTAAAACTGTTTTTAAACGATGAGCCACGATGGCCAGAGGTGCCAAAGGCTACCCGTTGCGCGGCCACACTTGGGTCCGGCTTTTCACTGAAATACGCGGTAATTAATTTAGAAACGTTCACCAGTTGATTGGCGTTTGGTAGCTGTCCAGCAAAAGGATGAAGGCTCATTGGGCTATCCGTGTGCAATTAAAATCATTGTGGCTACTTTACCTTATGTGCCAAAACACATAAACCAAAGCATATTGTATTAGTCAGCGTTACGACAGCGTTCAGCCGGCACCGCTAATTGTGTGATCATGTACTCTTGAAAATCTTGCGGGTAGTTTTGTTTGGCTAGCGCTTTCTTCATACACAACAACCATGCATCGCGCTCGTCTGAGCCTATGGTTAAATGACTGTGAGCTTGTGGAATGGAGATGGGGCCGTACTTTTCACGATATAAACGCGGGCCGCCCGTCCAGGCGCACAAAAAGCGTGTAAGTTTATCGCGTGAT
>JBFEWA010000329.1:0-3749 GCA_041546605.1 Bermanella sp. | reverse complement strand
TCAATGCGTTTTAATTCCACTTCTAACAAGTGGGCTAACTCGGTGAGTTGCTGCGTGGTGACGGTTTTATCCTTGGCGTGCAAGGTGAGTGTCATGATGGGTACGTCATCAATGCCTTGGGGTTTTACGATAGGCTGATACGCCCCTAAATTTTGCGGCAACCAATCTTGGTGAGAATAAATTTGGTTGTACAAATTTAAAATGGCGGTTTCCCGTTTTAATCCCACTTCAAACGCCACGGTTAATACCGATAAGCCTGGTCGCGACACACTGTAAATGTCATCCACGCCAGCAATTTCGCTCAACACTTGTTCGGCCGGTGTGCTGATTAAGCTTTCCACTTCTTTGGCGCTGGCGCCTGGATAAGCGATGAACACGTTGGCAAAGGTCACATCGATTTGTGGCTCTTCTTCTTTTGGGGTCACCATGATGGCGAAGAAACCCAGCAATAATCCAAACAACGCTAATAGCGGTGTGATGGCATTGTTTTGAAAGGTTTTTGCCAGCTGACCTGAGATGCCTAATTTTGTGGTATCCGTCATGCTAGATCTCCTTAGTCGCCATGATGGCATAGGCATCTTGTGCGATGATGTCGCCGTCATTTAAACCGGCTAGCACATCTACGCTGCTGGCATCGTCTTGATGATGGGTTTGGCCCAGACGCACTTGGCGCAGCTGGAATTGATCCCCTTGTTTCACATACACCTGGCTTACCTCACCTTGGCGAATCACACTGCTCATTGGAATACGCATGGCTTGAGTTTCGCCCATGGGCAGCATCATTTTCACCCACATGCCTGGGAATAAGCCGGCGTTTTCGGTGTTTACATCGACGCGAATTTTAAAGCTGTGGCTGTTTGGGTCGGCGTATGGGAAGACAGTGACTTTTTGTGCGGCAAAGGTTTTGTCGCCATGGGCTACCTTCACGTCGCTGTTTTGGTTAACCAATGGGGCAAAGCGCTGTGGCATGTCAGCCACGGCCCGTAGTTTATTCAAAGACAGGCCCGTCATTAATGGGGTGCCTGGGTTCACGGTTTCGCCAACTTCCACTAAGCGGGCTTTAACAATACCAGCATAAGGGGCGCGGATTTGGGTGTAGGCCAATTGTTCTTTGGCTTGTTCTACCAAGGCTTGTGCGGCTTTCACTTGCGCGGCGGTGGATTTGGCGGTGGCTTTAATGGTGTCGTATTGGCCTTTAGAAACCGAACCTTGCTCAAACAATGGGGTAGCGCGTTTTAGTTGTGATTGCGCATCGGTATTGGCGGCTTGGGCTTGGCTTAAGCCCGCTTGAGCTTGGGCAACCGTGGCTCGTTGTTGCTTATTACGCAGTTGGATGATGATGTCGCCTTTCTCCACGTAGTCGTTCACGTCCACCTCTATGGATTGCACGCGGCCACTGGTTTGCGCACTAATAGTGGCTTGATTCACGGCTTCCATTTTGGCTTCTAGGGCAAACCAGTTTGGGTAGCTTTTAAGGTTCACGGTAATGGTGGCCTGCTCTTGAGCCCAAAGGGTCGGGCTTGCCATGGCCAAGGCTAATAAGCATGTTTGTAATAAGCGCATGGGTGTCATATTCCTATTTTTAGCGGTGCTCTTTACAGTGTAGAAGAGCATTGTGACCGCTTGGTAATATTTCTATAAGGTTTATCTAAATTAGTTTTTACTAATATATAGGTAAATACCGCAGGATTCAAGGCATTATGTTTGATACGAGGAAGGGTTTGAGGGCAGATAAAGCCTAAGGCGGGTTTTAGCAAGGCTAAAAAAAGGGCCTTGCGGCCCTTGAATGTGCTTGGGTTACTTACCTTGTGGGTTGTAGATCCAAAGCATGTTGTTTTTATGGTTGCTGGTGTCTTCACCAATCAAGACACGGCCGTCGTCCAGTACTACTAGGTTATCTGGCTGTGCAATGCCATCAACCGAGCAGCGATCGCCGGTGGAGTTTGAATCATAAGCACCGCCCACCACGGCAGGGTCCATACGGGATACGTTGTAGTTGGCGTCTAAACCTAAACGATAAACGATGCCGCAGCGGTTCGCGTCGATTTGGATATCGCCTTCGGTATCGCTCATGGCACCTTTCACGTCAGACATGGCAACGTACATGAATGGTACGGCACCGCTGGCTGCACCGGCTTGGTTGATGTTAATGCCTTCCATTTTATTAAACTCAACCGTGGCACCTTTGGCTTCAGCCGCGCGCAGAGACTCTAAGAATGCAATGCGATCGTCGGCGGCGTTGCCGGCTGCCCATGTGGCCACTTGAGCATCGGAGATGTAGCTGGTGCTGCCATCTACATAGTCGGTTTCGTCGATGCCATCGTAAGAACGAATCCATGCTTCGATTTGGGTGTTTGTGGCGTGGCCCAATTCAATCCATGAGATATTAAAGCCTGCTTTTGCGTGATCACGCGTAGCATCTTGCGTCACTTTTGCGGCATACAAGGTACCGGCACTTAGATCACCGGCTGTGTCGGCTACAAATTTATAAAATGCTTTGTTGCCACCGTCGTCGGTTAGATAAACGGTTTTACGATCCGGCATGATGATTGGGTTTTCGTGCGCCATACGACCCAATGTGAAGTGTTTCACCGGAACTGGGTTGGCATCTTTTGGATTGGTCAGTTCTACGATGTAACCGTAATCGTATGGGTTAGGGTAGGCGTTGCCACCAAGGTATTCTTTGATTTTAAGTACGTCGGCGTAGTTTGGATAACCGTTGCTGTATGCTGGGTTGTTCCAGTTAATGGTGTTTTCTGCTTCGTAGTTTTCTTCGGATGTTAACGGTGTGCCCCAAGGGGATACACTGCCAAAACAGTTGATCATGGTGCCGTTCACGTCGCTAAAATCCACATTCATGGCATCGATGACATTCCAAGTGCCGTCGTTTTGTTTCACCAGGCTCATACGTGAAACGGCACCAGGGCGATCTTCCCAAGCGGTAAACAAGAAGCCTTCGCTGCCGTCGGCGTTAGATGGTATGAATGCATTAAAGTCAGGGTTATTGGTTTGCTTAACAGAAGCATTACCAGCAGCGTTCACAATGGCACCTAAACCAAAACCTAGCGCACCTGCAAAGGTTTCACCTTCACGGCCTAATACTTGGTAAGAACCTACCGCCATTTGTGTGGATTGTGCAGCAGGGGAGGCAGGATCAGGAACGGCAACAGGGGTGAGTTTTGGATCAAGATTATCCACGTCGACACCTACCCAAGCACCTACGGCGGCTTTGCTTTCGTCGCCAGGTAATGAGCTTGATGGGTGTTGCACGTTAAAGAAAAATTCACCGTTGTCGGTATTAAACATACCGGTTAATTCGGAACCTAAAGGTAAGGTACCTAAGCGAATTAATTTAGGTGCTGCGGTTAGGTCTTCACCATTTTCGCCGTTGTTGCCATCCACACCGTTACAAACTGTTTGAGTGTCGGTGATTTCTTCGGCATCTAATACTCCGTTTTTGTTGGTATCAATGCCTGTATCAATTTCAACACCGCCGTTCGGGCACGCTGCGTTAGCGGCAATGCTGCGACTAGCAGTAACTACCGATGCGTTGCCTTCTTTTGAGTCGCTGTCACTGCCGCAGGCGGAGAGTAAAGATGCAGAGGCGATGGCTAGTACGATTATTTTTTTATTCATTGTGTGTTTCCTTCTCATCAAAAATGTTGCGCAGGGGTAATCTACGTGGGGAATGTTGCGATTCGGTGGATGTTTAATGACGATTTTCTGACTGAAATGTGACATAAAAAAAC
>JBFEWA010000012.1:0-21473 GCA_041546605.1 Bermanella sp. | reverse complement strand
TGGGTTCACGGCAGCACCTGCTGGAATTGTGCTGGAAACCATTGATGAATTAAATGCCAATAAACCGCGTATATTGCAATCAGTGCAAAGTAATTACATGCCTCTTGCCAATATGACCCAAATGACAGAAGAAGAGCGCACGCAAATGATTCGCTGGGCAAGCGAATAACAATTTGGGTTATGTATAAAAAATGGGTCTCGGCCCATTTTTTTTGGAATGTAGAAATTCAGATTAGTAAATATGGGCGAAGTGCTTTTGGTTACAGGTCGCTGGCCTGCTGCAATATCCACTGAGGCATCAGCTCCGCCGCCCCAAGGTGTTCCAGTAATGTGAAGCTGACCTCTGGGTGAGCGTGTTTGGCTTGGTCGAGCAGCTTGGGTAAATCCTCTGACACATGCATGCCTGCCGCAAGGAAATAGGGGAGCAGCGTAATGTGCTTAGCCCCCTGGTCGACTAGGGCGTCCACCGCCTCCGGCACCTTGGGTGTGGTCAGTTCTAAGAAGCCGTGGCCGATGCAGTTAAACTCGCTCGGTTGCTGCTGTAAGCGAGTCGCGAGGTCCGCCACTTCTTGGTTGGAGCTGGCTTTGCGGGAGCCATGGGCAATGAGTAATAACGCTTTCATCTTAGTCCTAGTTTCCTCTCTCAGATTGGCCACCTGAGTGGATTAATCAATGGCCTAACCATACCTTTTTTCCATGATCTGGGGAAATCACATATCTGTCTCACATTGGATACAAATTGGCTGTGATACCCTTTCCCGTAGAGGGGGAATTCAGGTAAAGTTGTGCCCTTTATTTGTCTCTCGAGTTGCATATTTGTATGTTTTTTGAACAGGAACGCAGTCAGTTTTTTCGCCCGCTCACCAGTAAGTACCGCGAGCAGATGGTGGAGTGTCTGCGTGAACTGTATAAGCAGCTCTATTCCTCTAGTCATGCCGGTAGCGCCGAATATGGGCAATCCCTAAGCCGTGACACCATGATCGGTATTTTTAGCGAGGCCTTGGTGCGCGCCCCGATCATTCAGAGTGACGAAGACGAAGAAGAAAGCCGCTTCAAAAGCCACCGTGAATTAGCTGCTTGGTTACTTAATACGTTGCTCGAGCACGGTTGGATCGAAAAACAGGTGGATGAAGCCACCTTACAGTCCAGTTTTTGCTTTAGCCGCTGGGGGCGCCACTTTGTGGAGCCCTTTCTAGAAGGCAAACAAACCCAACAAGTGGCCCGTCACCGCAATACGCGAAATGTGCGCAATGCGTTAGAAAGCTTCATCGAACACGGTGAAGTGTACGACTTATTGGATGCCTATGAATATTCAGAGCGCATTATCAGTGATTTTACCGATGTTATCAGTGAATTAGACGAGCGTAAGCGTGCCTTGGTGCGCGAAATGGAAGGGCAAATGCTGGTACAAAAAGCCAGTGACCAGTTTTTCGACTTCATGGAAAAGCGTTTCCAGCCTGACCTTGCTGTGCGTTTGTCAGCAGACAACGTGGAAAAATACCGCGATCAGATCAGTGAATTAATTGATCAAATCAAAGCCAGTCCCAAAAGTGCAAAAGCCAAGGCGGAAAAACGCCTGCGTGAATTACTGCCCGAGCAAGTACATAGTAACCAATCGGTATTGTGGTCCGTGCTGGATGACATTGAACACAGATTAAAAAGCGCCTGTGAGCATGTATTGCCATTGGTGCGTAAATCGCTGCAGAACTTCACCAAACGTGCGGATATTATCATTCGTCAAATGAGTTATTTGGCCAGTCAAAAACACAATGACGTGGTAAGTGTGTGTAAACATTTATCCTCACTTTCAGAAGAAGAACAAAACACACAATTGGAACACGTGGCCTCCATGATGGCGGTGCCACAGCTACGATTTATTGATCCCGGCCAAGTGCGCTTACAAGCACCGCGTAAGCGAGCCGTTATTGATGATGGCGTGGACGAAGGTCTAGAAAGTGTCGACCAAGATAGTCGCCGTGAGTTGTATGTACAACAGGCATTGGATCAAGCCTTCTTCGTGAACAATAACCAAGTGCGTCGCTTTATGATTGATCAGTTCACTCAGCGTGACGAAGTACGTTCCAGTGAGATACCAGTGAACAGTGCGGCCGATTTATTAGCCTTAGCTCACGTAGTGAGTGTGGGGGCGGTGGACAATTTATCCAGTGAATATCACTTTGAATTAAACTGGGTGGCTCAACAATCAAATGAATACTTCGAGCAAAAAGATGTGTTCAGTATTCGTTTAATTAAAAAAGAAAGCGCTGCGGCGTAATACCTAAACGTGTAATACCCTCGCAGGGCTCAGGAATACCATGTTAAATAAAATTGAACAGCTGCTTGAAAAAGAAGGCGTACAGTTAAAAGAATTCAGTGAATTGCTCATCCGTTTAATGGATTACGGTGTGATTTGTCGTGATGAATCACAAGTAGAGCAAGTTTTATATGATCGTTACTTGCGTATTGAAGACATCGTACAAGATTACATTTCTTTAATGGCCATTCGTATTCAACACGATCGTCGCTTCCAATTTATTCGCTGTTTTCCACCGGGCTCGCAAGTACCGGGCATGGAAGATGACGATCAACCGTTCAACAGCGGTATGCGCGTGCGCTTAAGTCAAAACGAAGTGGCTTTGGTATTGGTATTGCGCTCGCAATACGATAAAGCACTGCGTGAAGGCCAGGTGGATGAACAAGGTTGCGTTATGGTGAGCCTTGAATCTTTAAGTATCGCCTTAAAAAACCTATTGGGTCGCAGCCTACCTGAGCATTTAACCGAGCGTAAAAATCTGTTCCGTCGTTTGCGTCAATTGCGTTTAATTCAATTGGCCAATGAAGATGCACTCGAACACGCCGAATTCTGGTTGAAGATTCGCCCGATGATCATGAGCTATGTAAGCGATGATGTACTAAGCACATTAGTGGCCGAACAAGAAGACGGTGAAGTAGAGATCCCAGCAGAAGCATCATCTCAAGACGACAATGAGCAAGATGAAGCAGCAGAAACAGAAGCACCAGAATCAGATGAAAGTGAAGAAGAGGCATTAGCCAATAGCCCGAGTGTGTTTGCGGAGGAGTCTAAATAATGTTTCTTAAAAAGTTTGTATATGTGAATTGGGGCAATATTCCAGCCACTGAATTTGAATTTGGCCCCATCAACTTATTAAGCGGCGGTAATGGTAGTGGCAAAACCACAGCGGCAGATGCCATTCAAACCATTATGACTGCAGCCCACGATAATTTATTCAATTACAACCCAGGCCAAGACGAAGCCACGCAGAAAGGTCGTGGGAAACAAGTACGTACCTTGGCGTCTTATGTATTGGGTTGTGATGACGGTTCCTATGCACGTCCAGGTGGTGCCAATGGTTATTTGGCGGCAGTGTTTCATCCAACACAAGGTGAAAGCGGTCAGCCGTTTACCGCTGTGATTGGGGTGAGTGCGTATATTGATAAAGCCGGTAACCAGGCGGTGGCTCGTCAAAGTGACTTCTTGCTGATGATTGTGGCGGGTCATGAATTGACGCAAAGCGATTTCTTGTTAGAAGAAGACGACAGTAAACAAGTGGTTGCTGTGGATAAAATCTTTAAGCGCTTACAAAAGCGTTGTGGTCAGCGTGCGGTTGAAAAGTACGACACCAAGAAGCAATATTTGCGTCGATTGTACGGTGCTCTACGTGGCCGTGATGATGCGGTAAGTGAGCGCGAAGCCTTAAACGGTGCCAAAGCGTTCTCGCGCTTTATGGCTTATAAGCCAGTGAAAAGTATTAACGGTTTTGTGGCCAACGAAATTCTTGAGAAAAAAGATTTAGGCGAAGCCATTCGCAGTGTTTCAGATTTGATGAAAACCATTCATGCCATGGAATCTGACGCTAACGGTTTGATTGAAAACATTAATGTTTTACTGGATGCCAAATCCAATAGCCAAACCTACATCGATCAATGGATCGATTATCAGGTGGCACATTATGTGGCGGCGAAATCTCGCTACATGGAAGATCAAAAAGCCTATCGCGATGCGAAGAATCAACAGCAGCAATTGCGTAGTGATTTGAATCACAAGCAAAACGAGCGTGAGACGGCGGAGTCTCGCCGTAAACAATCCCGTGAAGAGCTAGTGGGTTTAGAAGCACGCCGCCAGGGTATTCCTGCACTAAAAGACAAAGATCATCTTGAGCAAGAAATTGAAAGTTTCAAAAAGCAATTGCAGCAACAAGCGGTATTGTTGCTTGAGCAAGATAAGCAATTGAAATACACCTTGGATGCGTCTAAGACTATTTACAAAACTTTGCAAAACACCAGCGTAGGCGCAGAAATAGCTGCATTGAATGAGCGCAAGTTCTTACAGCAAGGTAAGCAAGTGGTGGCGCTGGCGGATGCTAATCAATTAGATTTCCCTGCCATTCTCAATAAAGACATGATCGATATGTCGCCATTAGAAGCGCACTTGGATGAAGGCATTAAGCGTCAAGAGCAAATTAATCAGTGGCGTGAACTGTGGTTTAACCCTGAATTAACCACAGAAGGTGTGAGCTTGCGTGATCAGCTTGCTCGTTTAGCAGATCGTCGCGAACAAAAACTGCAAAGCCAGCAAAAGAAGATGCAGCAAATCCAGCAAGACATGGACCGCTTGCACTCATCACAAGTGAGCTATCCATATTTTGTGGAAGCCGCACTGGACGCCATTCGTCGTGAATGCCCCCAAGCGGATCCGAAAGTATTATGTGATTACGTCGAAGTGCTAGACCCGCAATGGCAAAACGCCATTGAGGGTTACATTGGCGGTGCACGCTTCTCGATTATTGTGGAAGAAGACTACGAATCCGATGCCATCAGCATTGTGCGTAACATGCAAGGTGGCAACCGCGCCCGTGTGATTCAAGGCAGTAAAGCCAAGCAAGATGCTGAGCGCCAGAACACGCCGCACAACTCCATTATGAATTTAATGAAGTTCGAACATGCCACCGCCAAACACTATTTAATGGCCAGTTATGGCAGTGTAGAGCAAGTGCCTGATGCGCAAACATTACGTAAGACTCGTCGTGGTCTAACCAAACAAGGCATGGGTTCTGGTTCTTACTCCATGTATCGTTGTGATGTGAGCGATACAGAATTGGTATTCGGCCAAGGGGCTCGTGAGCGTGCATTGAGCGCCAAACAAAAAGAATTCCAACAACTAGCCGAGCAGGCCAGCCAAGCACAGCAATCACAACGTGAAGCGCAAGACTTGTTGTTGGCGGTGAATCAATTACGTCATTTAGGTTATGCCGATCAGCTACAACAAATGGTGAGCATCAATCGTCAATGGCGCAATGCAGAGAAACAATTGGATCAAATCGATCTGTCGGACTTCTCTTTGTTAGAAGATGAGTACCGTGATCTGGCCGAACAAGCACAAAAACTGGATGAACAAATTCAACGTTTAGATGGCGAGTTAGGCCAAACGGCGCAGCAGTTAAAAGAAAGTGAAAAACGTTGTGCCGTATTAAGTGATCAACAAGAATTCACCTCTGAGAAAGCCGACGCTAATGAAGCGAACTTGCGCTCTATCAGTAAAGTGTGGCCAGACTTCGATGTTGAAAAATGCTTAATCGAAGCGGATGAAGAAGCAGATAGAACCACAGCCGAAATTGCGCAAAACCAACAGCAAGCCATTTTGAGCGAATTAAACAGCCGCGCACAAACATTGGATCGCGCCATCGCCGATCATAACCAGCGTTGCCAAACTGTGGATGCCATTGTTTACTCGCCAGATTATGGCGATGAGCACAGCGCTGCTTTCTTCCAAGGTATTTGCGATGTGCAACGTGAAGTGGATCGTATTCACAATCGCCTGAAGAATAACATCTTAGTTGAAAAGCAAGATAAGCTCACAAGCTTAAAAGACAGCTTCGATAACGCATTTGTTACCAACTTGTGTCATGCCATTTACCAAGCTATCAGCGAAGGTAAGCGCACGTTAGAAGAAATGAATAACGAATTGCGTCACCACAAGTTTGGTACCGATAAAGAGTGCTATTGGTTCGACTGGGAATGGGTGCCAGAATTTAGAGACTACTGGAACTTCTTTGAAGAAGTGATTAAGAACCCATCCATTGGTGAAGGCCAAACCTTATTTGAAGTAGAATTAAGCGCCAAGAGTGCGAAAGTTCGTGCGCAATTAATGGAAATGCTATTAAGCGATGACGAACAAAAAGCCATGCGCGAACTAGAACGTTTATCGGATTACCGTAACTACCGTAGCTACGAGATCTATAAACAGCCGGAAGGCAAAGAACCAATCGCGCTATCGCAATACGGTACCGGCTCCGGTGGTCAGTTAGAAACCCCTGCGTACATTATTCGCAGCGCCGCCATTACTTCTGCGTTCCGCTTTAATAAGGGCGACACTCACTTGCGCATGGTATTAGTAGACGAAGCCTTTAGTAAGATGGATGAAACCCGCTCGAAAGAGGTGATCAACTATCTAACGGAAAGTCTTGGTTTGCAGTTGTTGTTTATTATGCCGACCAGTAAATCTGGCCCGTTCATGGATTTGATCTCAAACCAATACGTATTCAGCAAAGTACCGTTGGCCGCTGGTAAGCGTGGTGAGTTGAATACTCGAGTATTGGTGGATCGCCAGCAATGCAACAAAGAGAAGATTCAAGAGTTGTGGGCGCATCATAGACGAGTGGTGAGGCAGCAAGCAGAACTTGACTTTATGGAGGAGTTCGCTTAAAGCTGGCTGCGTTGTTTATGCTGCGTTAAAGGATACTTAAAAAATACTCACTTACTAAAGTAAGCTCCGTTTTTTGAAGTATCCTTTGCCTTGCTTAAACGGCCTCGCCGACGCTTTAAGAATGGATGTGCGTTTGGCGTAAATGGAGTCACTTGGGTTATGAAGGTTACTAAAATTAAAGCTGGCCATTATTCAGTGGGTGACGGGCGAAGAATCATTAAGAGTGGAGCTCAGTGGTATATCTATAAAGGAAATGGAGAAATTGATTTCGGTCCAGTTCCAACACTGGCGTCTGCTAAAGAATATGTAAGTACGGGTAGCATTAGCCTTAACGAGCATGAGATGGCTTCCAAATATGGAAGAAAGCAAAGTAAGAAGGAGTTTAATGCCTATATGGCAGCTGAAGCGAAAAATGGAAATTTCGCTCCTTTAATTTTAACCCTGGTAGTTTTATTTTGCTTTGCGTTAATAGCTACTTTGATGAGTCAACGCTAATATTATTACTTAGCTTGCTCTTCCCTTAACTTCTCCCGCACATTCATCAATACCTTGCCGTAAATATTCTCCGCGCGGCGATCACGACCACATCCCCAAAAGTAATCATAAGCGCTGTGTTCGACTAATGTTTTATCCCCTGTGGCTAATATCTTTTCTGCCACCTCTGGGTAAGTTTTACACTTGGTATAAATAGCACGGGTCATGAGGACTTGGCGGAGCGCTTTCCAGCCTTTCTTTTTTTGCAAAAAGCGCCACTTGGCAAATTTCTCTACAGCCTTAGCATCAGGTAACGCAAGAATTTTGGCCTGAATACTGGGGTTGTCAAATAACTTGGCTTGGTAGTAATGCTCAGCGGTAGGCCAGACTTGATCTTCTAATGTAAATGGGTGATGAGACGCGCTGCCCATCAATTCTTGTGGATCATGGCGAGAAAAGAAAAGATCGTTGACGTTTTCTTCAGGAAAGAGTCCGGCGGTCATGTTGTGTCCGTCTGTGCTAGGTGGTTTGCATCATGGTATGGCGCAGAACAACCTATTGCAATATGAGTCGGTTAACAATTCCCATATATTCACGGGTTTTACTTGGGTAGCCGTGATAAATTTTGCTAACCTTTAAACAAATGTGCCGTTGGCAGAGATATGGATATTCTAGACAATTGTCATCAATTAGAAGATACACCCTCCGGGCTTTCTGAATTCGCCCAAGAATTACGTTTGGTTTACGAAGAAACCCGCCAATTCTGTACTTTTGATGATTCCGATCAACTGGTGGATACCAGCTCATTTCTGCAAAATTTTGTGGATTTAATTCATTCTGGATTTAGTAACCTTTCGTTAAATTATGAGCTGTTGCTCACGGGTGAAATTGGTGCCATCTTTGTGGTGGCGCTTATTCCGTTATTGCTGGGTGTGTTTTTAGAAGTGACTTTGTTGGTGAGTCATAATCGCAAAGAATTTCGCCAAGAAAAGCGCCAGCAAACCAAATTAAAATATACCCATGGTCGTATGCTCGCCGAAACCATTGCCGATGAATCCAGCAAAGCCGGTTGGGGGTATCGCACGTTTTTATACATAGCCTTGGGTATTCAATTGGTATTGGTCATGTTGTTTTTTGTGACGGCGCCGGAATACGATCGAGATGTGTGGTGCGATGAACATAAAACTCAGTACGCCATCTTAAAAGCCGGTTTAGAAACCGAGCGTTTACAATTTAGTCAGCGTCGAGCTAATTGCGAAATCCGCCAAGCCGTCGTGGCCATTAATAACTCGGTGGACACCTTGGGGGATTTGTTCTCTAAGGAAAATAACACCACATTAGCGCGCTTGAAAAAAGTCAGCAGCACGGTGAATGATTCCATTGCTAAGTTAGACAGCACCAAGCAAACCATTGATGGCTTCCAACAAGAATTAAAATCCGCCAATGCCAATACTGAAGGGGTTTTGCAAACGTTAAACATCATGCAGGATATTGCCCAACAATTGGGTTTAAATGCTTTGCCAGCTCAAGCAACGGGCAATAATCAGGCAGGCCCTTCCCAATTTAAGAATCAGAAAAACCTGCCGGATTTATTAGCGGATATTGAAGCGCAATTAAACCAACGCCCAGCGCAACCTTGGTACGAATCTCAACTGGTATTAAAGCAAGATTGGTTATTATGGGCTGAGCAACAGCAGCAAACAAATAAGCAGCTAAGACTGTTGTTAGAGCAGCAAGCTACCACCATAAATGAATTAAAACAGAAGCAGCAAGATATGCTGTCACCGGCAACACTCAATAGTATTGCTGACAAAGTAGTGCAGCGCTTGACGCAACAACCTTTGTATCCGCTTATGATACCTCCACAAAAAAGCCAACCCTAAACTCAGCCTGCGTTTAAGTGTATTTGGACTAAACTCAATGCATAACAAAGGGGGTTTAGATGAAAGGGTTGGTGCTGATTGTTATGTGCTTTGTGGCCTCGTTGGCATTGGCACGAGGTTTGGATTATCGCTTATTTCAATATCCAGTTGATGATGCCAAGAAGAGTGCTGTCAGCGCGTATCCTACGTTTATGGCCTATGTGGTGGGGGCGAATAAAGAGCGTAGAATACCCGGGGTTGAGCCCAAGCATATGGGTATCATTAAGAAAAAGTATCGAGTTAAGGTGATGAATGAGTATCGTCTATATGATGATTCAGAAATGAACATTGATGAAAAAATCCTACTCGAGCGCTACTGCACGCGCTATAACCGGCAATTGGTCATTTCATTGGGGTTGTGACATGCTATAAGTACGAATGTACTTTAGGTGATGTCATGCAGTGTAATCCTGGGTGCGGTGCTTGTTGCATTGCCCCTTCCATTTCCAGTTCAATACCGGGTATGCCAAATGGCAAACCTGCCGGTGTGCGTTGTATTCAACTGGATGATCAAAATTTGTGTAAGATTTTTGGTCAAGCCGATCGCCCCAAGGTGTGCGAGCAATTCAGTGCGGAAATTGATATTTGCGGGCATAGCGCCGAGGAAGCCATGAATAATCTCATTGAGCTGGTGAATCTAACCAATACCGATGTGTAACCATGTACCGAATTAATGTTTATGTGCCTTTAGATTACGCCGAGCAAGTGAAGCAAGCCATGTTTACCGCTGGCGCCGGACGCATAGGTTTGTATGAACATTGCTGTTGGCAAACTCAAGGTCAAGGGCAGTTCAAACCTTTAGCAGGCAGTGATGCGTTTATTGGTCAGGTGGACCAGTTAGAAACCGTCGATGAATTAAAAATTGAAATGGTGTGCGAGGCTTCTGTGATCAAAGCGGTGATGAAAGCCATGATCGCCGCCCATCCCTATGAAGAACCTGCCTACGATATTTATCAAGCTCTCACCTTGGATGACTTATAGCTCAGCTTTTCAGTTTTAATCTATCTTCTATTTTGATATCCAGTACCCGTGTCTTAAAGTGCTGGCTGGCAACGTCTTCTAGATAAAACTCTAAGGTCTTTTTCACAGTGGGAAAGGCAATTTCATCCCACGGTAGCTGGTCCGTTGGGAAGAGTTTAACCTCTAAGCTTTCGCTGGTGTGTTGAGCATGATGGGCAGATGGCATATTGGCTAAGAAAAAAATATGCACCTGAGAAATATGAGGCACGCTGATGGCACTGAGCATCTGGCCGCATTGGACATCAATGCCGGCTTCTTCAAGTGTCTCACGGGCAGCCCCCTGTTCTAGGGTTTCCCCTTGCTCCATGAAACCAGCAGGTAGAGTCCAATAACCCTTACGCGGCTCGATAGCGCGCTTGCATAAAAGGATTTGATCTTCGAATACGGGTAGAGTGCCAGCAATGATGCGAGGGTTCACGTAATGAATGGTACCGCAATGACTGCACACTGCTCGCTGTCGGTTGTCACCTGCTGGAACCTCATAAACCACTGGGTGGGCGCATTCACTGCAATACTTCATTTTGCTATCCAAAGCTAATTATGACCGCAGTATAGCGGTCAAATGAAAGCCAAGGCAAAAACTCGGTTAAAGCACTTCGCTGGGGAAACGCAGAATGGTGGCAGGGGTCGGCTCTTGAGGCATATCTTGTGCGCCTTCACCCGTGTGCCCATCAATGAAGTTTTTAAGCTGATGTAACGACTCGTGCATCATGCGGCTGATTTCTAAGCATGCTTGCATGGGGTTTTTGCTCACCAAGCGTTGACCATCAATTTGAAACTGGAGGCCGTGCAGGCGCTGACGGTAGGCTTCTGGAGCGGAGTTAATAATATCTCTTACCATGTCTAAACGCAGGCGTTCTAAGGCTTCTGGGTTGTTCTTGGCCATGTCTAACATGCGCTCAAAACTTGGTAATGGTTTGTGCATAAATGCGTCTCAAACTAACTGTAACATTCTGTAAGATTGTACCAATCAACCGGATGCGCCATAAGCTTGTTATGGCTTTCGGATCGTGCTTGCTGGTGGGCTGTGGAAATTTGAATTTTGTGCCATAACTGGCAAAAAAATCAAAATAGTCTTTAATATCAGTATGTTATGGGATTTGTTTGGGTGTGCAAACTCCCAGCTAATTGTTTTGGGGAATATCAGGGCGGATATTTAGGAGGAAATCTTATAAGCTAATTTATGGTTATGTGATGCACCCCAGCTTTATTCGTCGTGTTACAGTCATTGACTGCAACTCCACGGATTCTTGGTTAAAATGCGGACAGCAGTAGAGGTAGCCCATGGGTTTAGAGGCGTTAATTAATAAAGTAAAAGCACACGAGCCAAGAGTGTTAGCTAACAGTGAGTTGGCGGAGGCAGGGGTATTAGTGGCCATTACCGATGAGGCTCAGCCCCATGTAATTTTGACACTGAGGTCCAGCGAAATGCCCACCCACAAAGGGGAAGTGGCCTTTCCTGGCGGTAAGCGCGAAGACAGTGATCGTGACATCATTGCCACTGCGTTAAGAGAAGCACAAGAAGAGATTGAGCTGGCGACTCATCAAGTGGAAGTGATTGGGTGTTTGGATCAAGTGATTTCCCGTTATGGTTTCTTGGTGACACCCGTATTGGCCATTGTGCCAGCGGACGTATCCTTAAGTGCAGACTCCCAAGAAATTGATGCAGTATTTAAAGTACCTTTGCATTTTTTCTTAAATGGCGAGCCGGATCAGATTGATCAGTTTGGTAGTTTTCGTGGGCCCCGTTGGTATTTTGAAGATTACACCATATGGGGATTAACAGCCGTGATGTTAGCGGAAATGTTTAATCAATTTTTTGATGCTGAATTTGAGTTATTGCTTGGGTCACTGGATGGCCTGATGGAAAAATAATAATCACGAATCAATTAATAACAATAATAGGTGACGTATGATGTATGCATTGGCAGATCGTGAAATTGATGTGCAAGGGGAAGAATTTTTTGTTGCCGACAGCGCGCAACTGATAGGTTCTGTGGTGATGCACAATAACGCATCGGTTTGGTTTAATGCCGTGGTGCGTGCCGATAACGATGTGATCACCATAGGTGAGAATTCCAACGTGCAAGACGGCGCTATTTTGCATACGGATCCAGGTTTTAAACTAACCCTAGGCAAAGGTGTCACGGTTGGACATAAAGCCATGCTACACGGTTGTGAAGTGGGGGATTACACCTTGGTCGGTATCAATGCGGTGATTCTTAATGGCGCCAAAATTGGTAAACATTGTTTGATTGGTGCCAACACATTGATCCCTGAAGGTATGGTGATCCCTGATGGTTCCATGGTGGTGGGTAGCCCAGGAAAAATCAAAAAAGAATTAACCGATATCCAAAAGAAACAGCTGGAGTTAAGTGCTGCGCATTATGTGCATAACTCTAAACGCTATAAAAAAGAATTGAAGCCCAGTGCATTAGGTCGCATAGGCTAGCAGTCTCATAGTTAAGAGAAGAATATGGTTAAGGTAGAAAAAAACGTACTGGGTATGGTGAAGTCACCCTGTGTTGCAGTATGTGCACTAGATGAAAATGACGTGTGTATTGGTTGCTATCGTACATCCGATGAAATCATGCATTGGGGTACCATGGATAATGAGGAAAAAACCAAGGTACTAGAAAACGTCAGCGAACGCGAAAAAGCCTCCGGCAATCTCATGACCTTCTAATCCACGACTTTACAAAAAGCCAGCGTAAGCTGGCTTTTTTATGCATGAATCTGTGGCATTTGCTAAACTGCCGACAAATTGAATTAAGGAATCAACATGTCTGTTTCATTGGGTACGCCATTAAGCGCAAGCGCGAAAAAAGTGTTGTTGTGTGGTTCAGGTGAGCTTGGAAAAGAAGTAGCCATTGAGCTGCAACGCTTAGGCGTAGAAGTGATTGCTGTGGATCGCTATGCCAATGCGCCTGCCATGCAAGTGGCCCATCGCTCCCATGTGATCAGCATGTTAGATGGCGATGCCCTACGAGCGGTGATCGAGCAAGAGAAGCCGGACCTGATCGTACCTGAAATTGAAGCAATCGCCACTGATACTCTAGCTGCGTTAGAACAAGAGGGCTTCACTGTCATTCCTACGGCCAAAGCCACGCAATTGACCATGAACCGCGAAGGTATTCGTCGCTTAGCCGCAGAAGAATTAGGCCTTGCCACCAGTGCCTATGAATTTGCACAAAGCAAACAAGAATATTTAAACGCCATTAAGAACATTGGTTTACCGTGTGTGGTGAAACCCATCATGAGCTCTTCAGGAAAAGGCCAGTCGTTATTACGCAATGAAAGTGAAATCGATGCCGCTTGGGATTATGCACAAGAAGGAGGGCGCGCCGGTAAAGGTAAGGTCATTGTTGAGGGCTTTGTGGACTTTGATTTTGAAATCACCTTGTTGACCATTCGTCATCGTGACGCCCAAGGCAATATGACTACCTCGTTTTGTGCGCCCATTGGTCATCGCCAAGAGAACGGTGACTATCAAGAATCTTGGCAGCCACAGGCCATGTCAGATGCGGCACTACAAGCAGCGCAAATCATGGCAGAAAAAGTCACCACTGCACTAGGCGGTAAAGGTTTGTTTGGTGTGGAGTTATTCATTAAAGGGGATGAGGTGATCTTTAGTGAAGTGTCACCGCGTCCCCATGACACAGGTTTGGTCACCCTGGTATCCCAAGATTTATCTGAATTTGCCCTGCATGCCCGCGCCATTTTGGATTTACCCATTGTGCAAATTAAACAAAACGGCCCAAGCGCTTCTAGTGTGATTTTAGTCAGTGGTGATAGTCAAAACGTACAATTTGCCAATTTGGATCAAGCCTTGTCGATCCCGAATACGCAATTAAGTTTATTTGGTAAGCCAGAAGTGAAAGGCACGCGTCGCATGGGCGTAGCCCTCGCCACAGGTGCCACCATTGAGCAAGCCAAAGCCACGGCGATCAAGTGCTCATCCAGTGTGAAAGTGAGCGTCTAAAAGCAACTACATGAGTCGAGTTAAGCTCGACTCATTCCAATCCCCATGATGCCTAGCATGACAATGGCTCCGCCAACCAGTTGAATGCTATTTAAGGTTTGCCCTAAAAATCCATACGCTAAAAATAATGAAGCCACTGGTTCAAAATTTAAAACCGGTGAGTTGCGTGCCATATCCAAACGCGGTGTTAAAACAAACAAGGTGGTGATGGCCACTGCATATAATAATGTTAAACACACTAAGCCAAACCAACCGGTTTCATTTTGAGGTAATGCACTGCCACCAGGAAGCCACTCCCCCCATGCAGCGATTAACATTAAGCTCACTACGATCATCATGATGTAACTGCTGCGGACCGACCCAGGAATGCTGGCCAATTGGTACTGGGTCACCCACATGGTGGCGGCCAGTAACATGGCCGAGAAAGTCGCCAAGCCGACGCCGATGATCCAGTCCTGCGTCAGTGGCACATTGGTGTCGATGTTCAACACTAAAATCAAACCAAACAGGATGAGCATTAATAATAAAAAGGTTTTCAAATTAGGTGACTTTTTACCCGCCATCCAGCTGGCAAGAATAAACATCATAGGCCAGGTGTTGACGAGCAATAACGCCATGGCCACAGGAATCAATGTGATGGCGCTGTACAAACACAAACTCTGCGCTGCAATTAAAAATCCTAGTAATACCTGCCATTTGCATAATGGTGTCGGAATGACCATGGAAGCTTGGCGAAGTTTCACAATGCTGAGCATAAAGATTAACGACATGCTGCTGCGCGCCAATACTGCTAATAACAGGCCAGTGCCGTTATCAAACGCGAAACGCGCGGCAATGTGATTGCCTGCAAATAAGGTGGCACTCATGATTAAGAGCGCAATGGCGATAGGGCGAGGCAAAAACTCAGATTGGGGTGAATGCATGAATACCCTAGGGTGATGCGGGCGAAGCCCGCACGGTTAATTAGTGTTACCTTTAGTCACTTTAGCAGAGGCTATGGTGTTAGCGCGGACTTTTAAAATCTCGATTTTGTAATCTTCAATTTTTAAGCATACGTTATTCTCAGGAATGGACTCTAGATATTCAATGATCAAACCACTAAAGGTTTTAGGGCCGTTAAGTGGTAAATCAAATTTAAGGGCTTTGTTTAGCTCACGAATAGTGATGGTGCCATCCACTATGAAACTGCCGTCATCCTGCGGTGTGATGTCTTGGTTGGTGGAAGAGATATCACTGGTGAAGTCCCCTACAATTTCTTCCAGGATATCTTCTAATGTGGCGATGCCTTGTACGTTGCCGTACTCATCCACCACGATGGCGATACGACGCTGCTCGGTTTGGAAATTAAATAACTGATTATGCAACTGAGCGGTTTCAGGAATGAAATATGGCTCACGGGTCACTTGTAATAGTTCCGCTTTATTGAATTCTGTTTGCGCTAAAATTTTTGCTGCGTTACGCATGTGCAACACACCAATAATATTATTAATGTTGCCTTTCCATACCGGTAAGCGTGTGTGCTGGCTGGTACGCATAATGGCTTCAATGTCGCGGATGTCTTCATCCAGATCGATGCCCACAATTTCATTGCGCGGCACCATAATGTCGTTCACGCGTACGGTTTCTAAATCTAAAATGGACAACAGCATTTGCTGGCGACGAGGCGGAATCAGCGCCCCCGCTTCGTGCACCAGGGTGCGAAACTCTTCTGTGCTGAGCAAGTCCTTACTAGTCTGGTCAAGTTTTAAACCGGTAATCTTAATCAACATGTTTGCAATGGCATTGACCACATACACAAATGGCATAAGTAAGATCAATAAAGGTTGCAATAAATAACTGGCAGGGAAGGCAATTTTCTCTGGGTGATTGGCCGCGATGGTTTTTGGGGTCACTTCCGAGAAAATCAAAATCACCAAGGTGAGCAAAATGGTGGCGATGGACACACCTAACTCTGGGTTATCCACCCAAATGCGCTGCGCAATAATGGTGGCGATAGAGGCCGCTGCGATATTAACGAAGTTGTTACCGATGAGGATCACGCCAATAAGGCGGTCGGTTCGATTCAGTAGCTTGGATGCTCGTTTGGCGCCGCCGTGACCCGACTTGGCCAGATGGCGCATGCGGTAGCGGTTCAGGGACATCATCCCGGTTTCAGAACTGGAGAAAAATGCAGAAAAAATAATTAAAAAGAATAAAGCTGCAAATAGCAGGCTTAAGGGTATGTCGCTCACGAAGCGGTCCTAGTGACTAAAGTTGGCGCTAGTGTAGCAGAAAACCCTCTCAACCAAAGACTTTACCCGTCATTAGCGTTTGAGAATGATCTCTAGCACCAGCTTGCTGCCAAAATAGGCGGCAATTAACAGGCCGGTACCCACTAATGTCCATTTGCTGGCCACGTTACCGCGCCAGCCAAAACGCCAGTGTCCCACTAACAAGGCACCGTAAACCGACCAAGCCATCAGGGTAAACACGGTTTTATGGGCCAGATGTTGGGCAAATAGGTCTTCCAAGAAGAGGAAGCCGGAGCCAATGGCCAGTGTGAGTAATGCCATGCCCATGCCGATCATATCGAACAATAGGCGGTCCATGGTTTGTAATGGCGGTAACACACGCATGATGCCTGACATGTGCTTATGCTTGAGTTGATGGTCTTGAATGATGAGCAGGATCGCTTGGAATGCAGCAATGCTCAGTACGCTATAGGCCATGATAGATAAGATAATATGGCTCAATAGGCCGCTATCTGTGATCTTCACCGGTTCAGCCATGGAGCCAAAGGCCAGATTGCACGCCATGATAATGGCCGCCATGGGGAAGACCCCAAGAAACAAGGACTCCAAAGGCTTGCGCAAAGCACTGATTAAAATGATAGCGCTGATCACAAGGGAGATGAGAGAGCCCACATGAAAGAAGCTTAAATCCATAGTTTGGTTAATCAGCGGGGTCAGCCAAGCCAGGCCATGAAACACAATGGCCAAAGAACCCAGGCTTAAAACCTGTTTACGGGAGTTCGGTTGCGGCTGACGGGTAGCCTGATATTGCACAAAACTGCTGGCCAGATACAAAACGATGGCGGTGATAGCAAACAGCGTAACCATGGGGTGGTGATTCCTAATACATAGCGAAATAATTAGAGTCGTTATTATGGTGGCCGTCACTAATTAGCCAACTCAGGGCTGAGAAGAGTGAGTTATCCGGCGCTTCCCTATATAATGCTGGACAATTGTGCACACAGACGAGCCAGAAGTATAGGGTTTGCCTTAGTTTTAACAGGACGCAGGCCACACTGGCGAACATTGAGAGACGCGGTATTTATGTTTGAAAACCTACAAGATCGATTGAACGGTGCGTTGCGCGCCATCAGTGGCAAAGCCAAAATCACCGAAGACAATATCAAGGGTACTTTGCGTGAAGTGCGCATGGCCTTATTAGAGGCAGATGTTGCCTTGCCTGTGGTGAAAGAATTCACCAATCAGGTGAAAGAGCGCGCCATCGGCTCTGAAGTATTAAAAAGCCTAAGTCCTGGCCAAGCCCTGCTTAAAATCGTGCACGAAGAATTACAGCGTGTCATGGGTGACGCCAACGAAGGCCTAGACCTTGCGGTTAAGCCACCGGCCATCATCTTAATGGCGGGTCTACAAGGTGCGGGTAAAACCACCACTGTGGCCAAACTGGCTAAATACCTGCAAGAGCGTGAAAAGAAAAAGGTCATGGTGGTGTCTGCGGACGTTTACCGCCCAGCAGCCATCAAGCAGCTAGAAACCCTAGCTGGCGAAGTGGGTGCTAAATTCTTCCCATCGGACATTTCGCAAAAGCCTGTGGATATTGCCAAGGCCGCCATCAAAGAAGCCGAAACCCAATTCTCTGATGTGCTGATTGTGGATACCGCCGGTCGCCTAGCCATCGACGAAGACATGATGGCCGAAATTCAAAACCTGCATAAAGCCATTAACCCAGCGGAAACCCTATTCGTGGTCGACGCCATGACGGGCCAAGATGCGGCCAATACCGCAAAAGCCTTTAATGAAGCCCTACCGTTAACCGGTGTGGTGCTCACCAAAGCCGACGGTGATGCCCGTGGCGGTGCGGCGTTATCAGTACGTCACATTACCGGCAAACCGCTGAAATTCCTGGGTATGGGCGAGAAAATCGACGCCCTTGAGCCGTTCCACCCAGATCGTATCGCCTCGCGCATCTTGGACATGGGTGACGTACTGACCCTGATCGAAGAAGCGGAACGCAAAATCGATAAAGAAAAAGCCGACAAGCTGGCCAAAAAGATCAAGAAAGGCAAAGGCTTTGATTTAGAAGACTTCCGTGACCAATTGCTGCAAATGAAAAACATGGGCGGCTTAATGGGCATGATGGATAAACTGCCGGGCATGGGCAACATGGGTGCCGCCGCTGGGCAAGTGGATCAAGCCGAAAAACAGCTGGCGCAAACCGAAGCGGTGATCAACTCCATGACGCCCCTAGAGCGTCACTTCCCAGACAAGATCAACGGCTCGCGCAAAAAGCGTATTGCCGCAGGTTCCGGTACCGACATTCAAACCATCAACCGCGTATTAAAGCAGCACAAGCAAATGCAAAAAGTCATGAAGAAAATGACAGGCAAGGGCGGCATGCGCAAGATGATGTCTGCCATGCAAGGCATGGGCGGTGCCGGTGGCCCAGGCGGTATGCCAGGTGGTGGAATGCCGCCGGGTATGGGTGGTGGCGGCTTTCCGTTTAAATAGTTAAATGTGAGATGTTAGACGGGAAACGTAAGACGCTTATATAGCTTTAATAAAAAGCCCCAATGCTGTGAAGCATTGGGGCTTTTTAGTTTTAGTGCTTATGAAAGGTGATTAATCGATAGTATTTACGGTGGTGATGGCGCCTGTGGTGCCGTCCATAGTAAATACATTCCACTTATCCCCAGCGCTATTTGGGACCGTGAAGGTCTTGGCTAAGCCTGAAGAGTTGTAGACTTTCACCTCAGCGCCAGAATTGGCAAGAGCCGTGGATGTGGTGCTACCTTTATTAGAGTAGTCTTGCACCCAGTAAGTGTAGGTGCCTGTATTCGCCGTTGAAATGGTAATGGTTTCAGGGCCAAAGCCGCCGGCATCATCTACGTCCAAGGCCGCCCCTTCTTCAGAGCGATTTTGATATGAGATTTCAGCGTTTCCTGTGTTTGGGGTCGCTCGAGGTACTTGTAAGTGTGAGTCCAAATCGCTTGGGGTGGCACCCCAACTCAACACGATGCGAGTCTCCCCTTCTGCCAATTGCTCATTCAATGGAAAGTTTTTGATGGAGTCTTCATCTGCAGTCAGTGCAATGGTGGTGAATTCACTGGTATAACCATCAAGAGATACTTCGGCGGTATAAGTACCAGTTGTGATGTCAATGCTGTAATTACCGCTTCCATCACTGGTATCGCTTGCTAGTACATCCCCTGTTTTTTGACCGCAGGCACGTAGCTTAATGCTGGCACCTGACAGTGCTGTGCCATTGGTTGCATCTGTGATTTTACCGTTTAGCTCTGAAGTGCTTGGAGTGATCGGGGTTGCATCGGTGAAAGATGTGATTGTGAGGGTGTAATTACCTGCGTTGCTTGCGCTTGTATTGGCCGTTTCGACATAAACCGTTAACGAAGTAATTCCGGATTCTACGGTATACAGAATCTTGTCAAAACTTGTGCTGTTGAGAGATTGGTCAATAGAGCTTTCGTCGGATGTTTTCAATAATATGATGTCGAAGTTGGTGCCAGTATCTCCAGTTAAGCTAATTTCAAGTTCATCCCCTGCTGTGACATCGAATGAATAGTAATCCCATCTATCAACAGAGCCTCCTCCTGTTAAAGTGCCTGTTACGATCTCGTTCTTGGACGTACTCGTGGCTGTACCCACAGTATCGCCGGCATCAGGAGATTCAGTTAATGCTGTATAAACAATCTCTGTCAGAACCTCGTCGGCATCCGTGATGGTTGAGGTTGCGGGGCATTGCGCGCTTAGGTCGTCTTCATCGTCATCATCGGAAGAAGAGCCGCAGCCGGTGAGTACAAGCAGTAATGCTGGTAGTAATAGCAGGTATTGCCATTGTTTTTTGGTCATAGTAAAGGCCTCTGAAGGTTGGCTTTAGGTTATTAGATTGTTGTTAGGGGTAAAATTGAGGTGAGGTGAGGTGAGTCAGGTTGAATTCATGCTCTAGATTCCGTTATCTCAAACTGTATTCAGTGTAGCTAATGGCTGAAGAGGCGAGAGATAAACTCATAAAAAATTATTATTTTCAGTACGGTGAGATTGAGTGTATGAGAGGGATTGGCCAAGCGATGTGTGGATATGGTCACGCATTGTTGGGTTTTGTAATGGGTGGAGTCGTTTAATCACAAGGACCAATCGCTCACAGGGGTGAGCGTCTACAAAGGCATTCGTATGATCGCAAGCAGTAGGAGTCGCGCACTGCGCGCGAACTCAAAGGCGTTGACGGAATAAAGGCTAGTAGGATGAGCACTTATATATCTGACCAACCTCTGCCGGCGTTCGCCCTGAGCAGCGAGGAACGAGCGTGTCGAAGGGCCTGTGTCTAATTCACCCCATCCAGAGCCGGTTGAAGGACCTGTAACCAGCTTAAATTCCCCCTTTCCTCCTTCGCTCAATTCCTATACAATACGCGCCCCTTATAGTGTGTCTGGCCTATCCCTAGGGTGCAGCGGGGCACGTATGATGAACGGCGAGTGATACCAAAGCTTGCCCATAATAGAGAAGAAACTGTCGCATGGTAGTGATTCGATTAGCCCGTGGTGGCTCTAAAAAACGTCCTTTTTATCATTTGTCTGTAGCGGATCAGCGTTTCCCACGCGACGGCCGCTTCATTGAGCGTGTTGGTTTCTTCAACCCAGTTGCTCGTGGTCAAGAAGAACGTCTACGTGTTGACCTAGAACGCATTGAATACTGGATGAGCAAAGGCGCTCAGCCAAGTGATCGCGTTGCTAAGCTTGTTAAAGAAGCTAAGAAGCAAGGTTAATTAGGACCGGTAATAAGACACTTTGATGAGTAAAACACCAGAGAATTTAACCGTTATCGGCAAAGTGACCGGTGTTTATGGCATCAAAGGTTGGGTGAAGGTGTTTAGTCACACCGAACTCAAGGAGAGCATCTTCTCCTATGGGGACCACTGGCAGTTAAATATTAATGGCCAATGGACCTCAGTTAAGGTGAACAACTGGCGTACCCAAGGTAAAGGCTTAGTTGCTCAGCTTGACGATTGCCAAGATCGAACTCTGGCGCAGAAGTATTGCCAATGTGACATTGCGATCCCATTGGAAGTGCTGCCAGAAACGGAAGAAGGCGAGTTTTATTACCACCAATTA
>JBFEWA010000321.1:0-3869 GCA_041546605.1 Bermanella sp. | reverse complement strand
ACCGCGCCTACCGCATCATCAATACCGCGCTTCTCAAGAAACTTCGCAAACCAAACAGCTGCAAAGCCCATACATACCGCAATAATGAATGCCAAGGTTGGACTGTACAAATCCAAGCCTGCCGCCACAGAAATGATCCCCACAAGACCACCAGACATTGTCCAGAACGGATCACGAGTCGCGATATAACAACCGATCACACCACCGGCAAAGCCCATTAAGGTATTGAATGCGAAAGCAGATAAATTAGTTGGCGTGTTGTAAATGGTCGTCCAACCAGTTTCGCCACCATTAAAAATGATGCAGCCACCTAGGAAACCAAAGAAACCGAAGATGATCATCATCAAACCAATCAATGTCATGGGCAAACTATGCGGTGCAATGGCTTGTGCTACGCCGTTAATGAACTTACCTTTACGCGCGCCAAGATTAATTAACACGCCTAATGTGAAGAAACCCGCCACTGCGTGAACCACGCCCGAAGCGCCCACATCGTGATAGCCAAGCTCGGTTAGCAACCAACCATCTGGATGCCATCCCCATGCGCCCGCTAAAATCCAAATGGCGCTGCCTAAGAAGACAGTAAGAATCAAGAATGCACTGACGCGAATACGCTCAATGACCGCACCGGATAAAATGGAACCGGTAGTGGCACCAAACAAGGCAAACGCTGCCCAGAAGATACCCGTGCCCATATCAGACACGTCTGGCCCCATGCTGGCTGCCCATGGTAGTGCTGCAGATGCATCTGTTGGAATTAAACCACCTGGGAAGGCATTGTAAATCCACCAACCAAACAGGTAGAAAGTAGGAATAATCACAGCTAACGCTAGAATATTTTTGATACCCGCTGCTAACGCGTTTTTACTACGAGACGCACCCATCTCATAAGCTAAGAAGCCTGCGTGTATCATCATCATGATGGCAGTACACCACCAGTAGAACACCTCCACATTCATGGCTTGGTGCATTTCAAATGTGCTTTGTTGAGCGGCAAGCTGGGCTTGCAAACTCTCAAGCGTTAAGGTTGTTTCGTCCATTGGACTCTCCTCGTTGTGTTTTAGGTGATCTAAAATTCGCGAGGGCCAAATCATTATTCTTATTATGCACGTGATTCGCTTTTGTTAAATTTGTGTGAGAAAGTTTTTCTGTTCCACATCCCGTTTTTCGGCTATCTCACTTCTTTCTTTTAAGTTCACACCACTAAAGCCTAAACGCTTAGATTCTTTAATGAGATACATAGCCTTACTCGCCGCTTCGTCATAGGACAAACCAGCTGGACGAATATTGGAAATACAATTGCGCATGGCATCATGACAACCGCGCTTTGCATTATGGGTTAAATACAACCCCATGCTATCCGGACTCATTAATCCAGGGCGTTCACCAATAAGCACCAACACGGTTTTGGCATTTAATAACTCCGCCACCTGATCACCAATGGCTACACGTCCTTGCGAGCAAATACTCAAAGGGGCTAATGAAAGATTACTCCCGTCTTGTTTAATGCGATTAAACAATGACAATAAAAACGCTCCTGCATTTTTCTCGATCGCCTGAGAAGACAGCCCATCCACCACGCAAATAGCCAAGTCATAACACCCGTTATACCGCGATAGCTTTTGGGCACTTTCGAGACTTAATAAACGACCTAAATCAGGTCGCTGTAAATAGGTGCCCCGATCATTGGCTTCACTGGTAAGCAACAAAGGCTCATCAGCGGCAAACAACTCGGGGGCTTGGGGGCAAACATCTAGTTTAGTTTTCAATTGAGCATAGGTTTCTGCCATATCCAAAGGCAAGTGCACAGCATCTCGAGCTTGTGCATGCTCCAACTGGAACTGCAATAGCGCCTGTGTAGGTAGCGAACAACCGGCACGGCCTAAAGCAATACGAGCATCGGTAAAGCTCTTTAATTTTTCCCATGGATTGAGTGTGACGATTTTTTTATCTAAAAATCCACTCATCACATCACCATTAGATTTTTAGAGAATGACGCAGGCATCATGGAATTTAACTTAAAATCTTCACCCATGATTTTCATGCCCTCTAACCATGTCTCAAATTCAGGAGCAGCACGCAAACCCAATAACTTGCGAATATATAACGCATCATGAAATGACGTGGTTTGATAATTCAGCATGATGTCATCGGAACCGGGAATCCCCATAACAAAGTTACACCCTGCATTAGCCAATAAGGTTAAAAGATTATCCATATCATTTTGATCCGCTTCTGCATGATTGGTATAACAAACATCACATCCCATGGGCAGACCTAACAACTTGCCACAAAAATGATCTTCTAATCCCGCCCGTGTGATTTGTTTTCCATCATATAAATACTCTGGACCAATAAATCCAACGACGGTGTTGACCAATAATGGATCAAACTCTCGCGCTACCGCATAGGCGCGAGCCTCACATGTTTGTTGATCCAATCCATGATGAGCATTGGCACTTAAACTACTGCCCTGACCTGTCTCAAAATACATGACGTTATTGCCCACCGTGCCACGCTTTAATTCCAACGCTGCCTGCTGTGCTTCGCGCAAAGTATTTAAATTAAAACCAAAGCTGTCATTGGTCGCTTGGGTACCACCAATACTCTGGAACACCAAGTCCACCGGTGCACCGTTCTCAATACACTCTATGGTATTAGTCACATGCGTTAGCACACAGGATTGAGTGGGAATACTGTAATGCTGTATGACTTCATCAATCATATTTAACAACACAGTACACTGCTGCACGTTATCGGTTGCGGGGTTGATACCAATGACAGCATCCCCATTGGCGTACAGCAATCCATCTAACATACTGGCAGCAATGCCTGTCATATCATCAGTGGGGTGATTAGGCTGTAAGCGCGTTGAGAAGCGCCCTTTCAGGCCAATGGTGTTTCTAAACCTTGTCACCACCTCACATTTCTTGGCCACCAAGATTAAGTCTTGGTTACGCATGATTTTACTCACAGCCGCTACCATTTCTGGCATAAGCCCCTGCCTAAGGGTGAATAAAACATCAGATGTGCATTCATCGCTCAGTAAGAAATTCCTAAAATCCCCCACCGTTAAATGAGAAATCAAAGCAAACGCCTGTTTGCTGTGTTTATCGAAAATCAGTCGCGTGACTTCATCTTCTTCATAAGGAATTAAGGCTTCAATTAAAAATTGTTTTAAGGGTAAATCCGCCAAACACAATTGAGCCACAGCCCTTTCTTTTTCAGTGTGTGCAGCCACACCAGCTAATTGATCACCGCTTCGCATTGGCGTAGCTTTGGCCATGAGTTGTGCCAGACTTTCAAAACGAAACGTCTCCAACCCTAATGTGTATTTATACTCTGCCATACTGACTACTTTAATCTCTTGCGGCTAATCACAATTAACGCTCAACGTGTCACTTCTAATTTAGGCACAAGCTTTGCTCATTAAAGTGAAAGACACCGCTTAGCCTCAATCAAGTGAACCATCATGAGTAATACTGAATCATGAAACTAATGTAACAACACTTTGATTAATGCATTATCAAAATATGGCAAAGTTAAAACATAGGTTTGCAGGCTTAAAACTCCTCATTTAAGCCACCTGGCACTATTTTTAGGCAGGATTCACATCGAACCCATAAGGATTAATGAAATGAGTTTCGATACAGCACCAAGTTCGTGCAGCAGATTAACCGTTACGACCAGCCATGATGCTCAAGAACACGCGCACAATTTGCGGGACTGGCAGCAACATTATGACCAAATGAGTGCAGGTGAATTTAACGGGGAAATTATTGAGCGGGCTTTTGATGAACTTCAAGTCTTTAAAGAGCATACCAGTCAAGCATTAAGCCAAAGCTGCTTAGTATGGCCCGACAGCGTGT
>JBFEWA010000406.1:0-2703 GCA_041546605.1 Bermanella sp. | reverse complement strand
CAAGCGCCGCATCATCTTGGCCACCAACGTGGCGGAAACCTCGTTAACCGTATCGGGTATTCGTTATGTAATTGATAGTGGCGTGGCGCGCATCAGTCGTTACAGTTATCGATCCAAAGTGCAGCGTCTGCCCATTGAGCCCATTTCTCAAGCCAGTGCCAATCAGCGCAAGGGGCGATGTGGCCGTATCAGTGAAGGTGTGTGTATTCGTCTTTACAGTGAAGAGGATTTTAATGCTCGGCCTGAATTCAGTGACCCAGAAATTCAGCGTACAAATTTAGCGGCGGTTATTTTACAAATGTTGTCGCTTAAGCTGGGGGACGTTACTCAATTTCCGTTTGTAGATGCGCCGGATAATCGTTTTGTTAATGATGGTTACAACCTATTAAAAGAATTGGGTGCGGTATCTCGAGAGAATCAAATCAATCAAGTGGGGCGTGCATTATCCCGTTTACCAGTTGACCCTCGTATTGCGCGAATGTTGCTTGAAGCCAGTAAAAGTAAAGCGCTACAGGAAATGCTAATTATTGCTGCGGCCTTGAGTATTCAAGACCCTCGCGAACGCCCAGCGGAAAAACAACAGCAAGCGGATCAAAAGCACGCGGAATTTCGCCATGAAGAAAGTGACTTTTTGACTCTACTGACCATATGGCAGCAATTTGAAGAAACTCGCCAAGAGAGCTCCAACAATCAATTGCGACAATATTGTAAAAAGCACTTCTTAAATTACATGCGCATGCGGGAATGGCGTGATGTGCATTATCAATTGCGATTGCAGTGCAAAGAATTAAATTGGGAAGAAAACCAACAGCCAGCCAGTTATGAAGCTATCCATCAATCTATTCTATCGGGCTTTTTAAGTTACATCGGGCAAAAAACCGATGAAGGGGATTATTTAGGTGCCCGTAACCGCCGTTTCATGTTGTTCCCAGGCAGCGGTATTTTTAAGAAACGTCCCAAATGGGTGGTGTCTGCTGAAATGGTGGAAACTTCTCGCTTGTATGCGCGCATGAATGCACGAATTGATCCGGAATGGTTAGAGCCGTTAGCGAAAAATCTGGTGAAGCGAAAATATCTTGAGCCTTTCTGGTCGGTGAAACGTGGCCAAGTGATGGCGTATGAGCAAGTGAGTTTGTACGGCTTAGTGATTATTCCCAAGCGTACTGTGGGTTACGCTAAGGTTGATCCAAAAGTGAGTCATGAGATTTTTATTCGCGAAGCATTGGTGCAGCAACAAATCAAAACCCGCTCGGACTTTATTGCCCATAATCAAGCGTTGATTGAAGAAGTAGAAGAGCTGGAAGATAAGAGTCGCCGCCGCGATATTGTGGTGGATGAAGAGCGTTTGTATCAGTTTTATATTGAACGTGTGCCGTCTGAGATCTGTGATACGGCAACCTTTGAAAACTGGCTGAAATCACAACCCAGTGATTTATTAAAAGTGAAAAAGTCCTATTTGATGCAACATGGGGCGGAAAACGTCACCGAAGCACAATTCCCGGATCACTTTACTCATGGCAATGTGGTGTAC
This sequence comes from Bermanella sp., assembly GCA_041546605.1. Classification (GTDB taxonomy): domain Bacteria; phylum Pseudomonadota; class Gammaproteobacteria; order Pseudomonadales; family Oceanobacteraceae; genus Bermanella. The sequence goes on along the minus strand of JBFEWA010000406.1, from coordinate 1,172 downwards.
CCGTTGAATTATCGCTTTGAGCCGAATCATGCAGAAGACGGTGTCAGTGTGGTGGTGCCAGCGGCCATGTTAAAGCAATTGCCTATAAACCGTATTCAGTGGTTAGTCCCAGGGATGCTGCGAGACAAGGTTATCGCCTTACTGAAAAGTTTAAATAAAAGCATTCGTCGACAATTGGTTCCCGTACCGGATTTTGCGGATGGGTTTCTAAGTGAGCATAAGATCAGTGATGACAGTTTATTAGATAAACTGGCTGCATACATTTATAAGCAAAAGCGTATTGATATTCAGGCGGGAGATTGGAATTTAGAACAACTTGATCAACATTATTTGATGAACATTCAAGTTATGGGCAATGACAATGTCTTGTTAACGCAAGGGCGTAATTGGCATGCACTTATTGATGCTGTGGGGGATCAAGTTGAAGAAATGACGCAAGATACCACCAATGATTTTGAACGTGATGATATTCAATGCTGGGATTTAAACGCCTTGCCAGAAACCTATGCCATTGAACAAGCGGGTATTCAGGTTACCTTGTATCCAGCACTGATCGACAATACGAAAAGTGTGAGCTTAAAGTTATTGCCCCGTGCCGATGAAGCGGTTTTTGAAACGCAAAAAGGCATATGGCGGTTATTGCAATTAGAATTATCCGAGCAAGTGGGTTGGATTCATAAAGAAGTGCCAAAGCGTCTTGCTCAAGAAATGATTTATTTTGGCCATATTGGCAATAAAGCGCAGTTGTTAGAGAGTGTGACCGCAAGAGTGTTTGCTATGTGCTTTCCTTTGGATGCCTTGCCAAGATCCGATGCACAATTTCAAGCCTTAAAAGCCCAGGGTAGAGGTTTAATTGGTGAGAAATTTGAAGAAGCCTTGCCTTTGATTCAACAGATTTTACAAAGCTATCACCAGCTGAATAAAAAAATGAAACAGCAAAACCAATTGGCCTTTGCCATGGCGGTTGCGGACATTAAACAACAAATGAGTGACTTGATGCCTCAAGGGTTTTTAGGCTTAACCCCATGGGATTGGTTAAAGCAATATCCACGATATTTTAAAGCCATGATAGGGCGTTTAGATAAGCTGCAAGGCAATATTCAAAAAGATCGTTTAATGCAATTGAATGTGGCCAAGTGGCAAGAACAGTATCAAACCTTGGTGGCTAAACT
>JBFEWA010000388.1:0-2883 GCA_041546605.1 Bermanella sp. | reverse complement strand
TGAACTGTTCAAGATGTTGAATCAACTGCGCCGAGATTGACACCGCTACTTCTATGGGTAATTTACCGGGAACACGGGTATCGCCCACAGGACAAATCATATTGTTAATCGAGGCTTCATCAAAACCCTTATGTTGCAAACGCATTTGAAAACGTTGGGCTTTGGTGTTCGATCCAATACAGCCCACATAGGAAAAGTCACCACGCTTTAACGCAAGCTCCACTAGCTCAAAATCTAATTGATGATTGTGAGTCAAGATCAATACCTGACTGTTTTCAGGTAGCTTTTGCATTTCAGCCACAGGATCATCACTTAAAATGGTTTGTACATTGTCGTATTGCAGGTTTGGAAACATATCTTCGCGGTTATCAATCCAACGAATTTTTCCTGGCATTTGCGATAAAATACTCATCAAGGCTTTGGCCACATGTCCGGCACCAAACACGGTTAAGTTCAAACCTTTCACTTCAAAACTTTCGAACAATACACTTACACTACCACCACAGCACTGGCCAAGGCTGGCTCCTAATGGAAAGTGCTCAATGAAATTTCCCACTTGATGTTCCGCTAATAATTGCTGGGCGTGCTGCACCACCTTATATTCAAGATGCCCACCGCCCAGTGTGTCGTATTGATTGTGTTCGGTAATGACCATCTTACTGCCTTGATCACGGGGCACTGAACCGGCTGCCCCCATGACAGTGGCCAGCACATAGGCCGTTCCTTGTTGCTCGCATTTTACAACCGCGTCATACCAGTGCTGGGTTTTCATGCTGCACCTGCTTTATGTTGTTGCGCGAACATCACTGCATTTAACACACGCTCCGGAGTGGCAGGCGTATCCAAAGGCGGCGCCACTTTATAATCCGCCACACTGGCAGCAGCATCCCGTAATGCTAGCCACACGGACATGCCTAACATCAATGGCGGCTCACCCACGGCTTTAGAGTTATAAATGGTGTGTTCATCGTTTGCACGATCAAACAAACGCACATTAAAGATAGGCGGAATATCGCTGGACGTTGGGATTTTATAATTGGCCGGCCCATTAGAAATTAATCGCCCGCTTTCATCCCAGTTTAACTCTTCTGTGGTTAACCAACCCATGCCTTGAATAAAGCCCCCTTCAATCTGGCCAATATCAATAGCAGGATTAATGGACTGACCCACGTCGTGAATAATATCTGTACGCAATACCTTGTATTCACCGGTTAGAGTATCGATTTCCACTTCGCTGCAAGCGGCACCCAACGCAAAATAGAAGAATGGGCGACCCGTGGCATTTTCATGATCGTAATAAATCTTCGGCGTTTTGTAGTAGCCTGTTGAAGATAGCGACACACGATTCATGTACGCCATTTCCACAAACGGGCCAAAGCCAAACTCTTCAACAGCGTTAGCGGTTTTAATCAAAACGTGATTATTTTCAAAGACCACGGCATCGCTTGTAACCGAGAATTTTTCACAGGCAAAATCAATCAAGCGCTGCTTAATCGTAATACACGCATTTTGTGCCGCTTTACCGTTTAAGTCGGTACCGGATGATGCTGCCGTTGGCGATGTATTTGGAACTTTTTCAGTATTGGTGCTGCTCACTTGCACCATGTCTAGATCCACATCGAATTCATTGGCAACAATTTGCGCAACCTTGGTGAACAAACCTTGTCCCATTTCGGTACCGCCATGGTTCACATGAATGCTACCGTCAGTGTAAATGTGCACTAAAGCGCCGGCTTGGTTTAAATGCTGTGCGGTAAAAGAAATACCAAATTTCACTGGCGTTAATGCTAAACCCCGCTTGATATACGTATTGGCTTGATTGTATGCCGCGATCTCTTCACGACGAGCACGATAATCACTTTCGCTTTCCAACTGCTCGATCAGTTCGGCCATGTGATAGTGTTCAATGGGTTGACCATAGTGGGTGATGTCGCCCTCTTGATACAAGTTAATCTTGCGCACATCCAATGGGTCTTTCCCCACAAAGCGCGCAATGTCATCCATAATTAATTCCGCCACCATGGTGCCTTGCGGGCCACCAAATCCGCGAAACGCTGTATTGGACACGGTATGGGTTTTACAACGATTCCCCACCACGCGGGCGTCTTGCAAATTATAAGCGTTGTCACTATGGAACATGGCGCGATCCACAATGGAATTGGATAAGTCTGGGCTGTAACCACACTTACCGGCCACCATGATGTCGCTGCCTAGCAGTTTGCCTTCGTTATCAAAGCCAACTGTGTAACGATTTAAAAAGTCATGGCGCTTACCTGTCATGACCATGTCGTCTTGACGAGCCAAGCGCACTTTAACCGGTTGACGTAAACGATTGGCCAGTACCGCCGCCATACACGCCCAAGGGGCCGCTTGGGTTTCTTTACCACCAAAACCACCGCCCATGCGACGCACTTCCACCTGCACATAGTTGATCGGCAAATCCAATACTTCGGATACCAGTTTTTGCACTTCCGATGGATGCTGGGATGAGGTGTAAACCTTCATGCCGTTATCTTCGGTGGGCACCACATAACTGGCTTGTGATTCTAAATAAAAGTGTTCTTGGCCTTTAACATAAATCTCGCCACTTAATTGATTGGGCGCAGAGTTAATCGCAGCGGCGTAATCCCCTTTGCTTTGTGTATGGGGCGGATGCACGAAGAACTCTTGTTTTAACGCCTCTTCAATTTCCAAAATGGCCGGTAATTTTTTATATTCCACTTTGGCAAGCAACACCGCACGCTTGGCTTCTTCGAAACTGGTCGCGGCCACAGCAAATAATGGCTGTCCGATGTATTCCACCTTACCATTGGCAAGGATTGGATCTCCTTTAAACACAGGGCCAATGTCTTTTTCACCGGGCACATCGTCATACACAATCAC
>JBFEWA010000347.1:0-3421 GCA_041546605.1 Bermanella sp. | reverse complement strand
TGCCTCTGGTACTGACGAAGCCATTAACCTTACTCCACCAGTGCGTCACACTTTGGAGCAAGCACTTGAATTCATTCAAGACGATGAGTTAGTGGAAATCACACCAGAAAGCATTCGTATCCGTAAGAAACACCTTACTGAAAACGAGCGTAAGCGCGCGAACAACGCGAAGAAAAAGTAATCGGTATCGATTATGAGTGCCCTTTAATCTTAGATTAAGGGGCCAATAAAAAAGGCGATGACTGAATCAGTGCATCGCCTTTTTTGTATCTGCTATTTGTGTTTATGTGGTGGAAACCGGTAACGGACGAATAGGCAGATTTAACACCTCAGCCGCACCGTATAGCAGCTCTAATAATTGCACGACTTTTTGTTGTACTGGCTCTAATAGGGCCTGACGTTTTTGCTGTGGTAAAGATGCAATGTTAGCCGGCAGCTTACCCATGTCGCGAATTAGGCGCTTAAATTGCGCAATGATCTTATCGGCCACTTCCGCTTGTTGCGCTTTAATCTCGCTGTTTAGACCGTTTTCTGTATTAAATATGCTTTCAATGCCCACCACGAGATCTTGCATATTATTCACGTCTTGCTGTGCATATGGGCTACGCAAATCATCCACTTGTTTTTGACGTAATAACGGGCCGAAATGTTTTTCTAATAACGTATCTTGCAAGGTATCAATTAAGGCTTGATAGATCAGAGTCAGGTTTGCGGTTTGTTGCGCTGGCTGTGGCTGACGCCATTGTTTGGCGTAGTAACCATGGGCAGGCTCCCAACGATCGGCTAATTTTTGTAAATTTTTCACAACCAAGGCGCTAAGAATGCGTAAATAATCGCGGCGACGATTATGGTTTTGAGGGCCATCCACTTGAATGTGAACATGATCGCCATGCACTTCCCCTTCAGGGTGGTTGTCTTCATTTTCTACGCTTTCTTCACTGCCGTCTTGTTTTACGACGGTATCTGCGTTGACCACTTCGACACTGTTTTCTTGGGGAATAAAGTCTTTAGCGCTGCGCTTACCGTTGGCGCCAAACAGTAAAAATTCCATTGGGTGAAAGCCGAGACTGGCAAAGCGCATATCAGAAAACCCATGCTGTGCACTAATATCGGTCTCATTCATTTTTAAGGTTAAGTCATTCACGATGCCACTAAGGGGATAAAGGGGCAGATAATCAATGTAGCCAGGTTCAATGGGCCAGCTGTCGATGCGTTCTTGAATGTGGGCATAGGTGTCGTTGTTTTCACGAAACTGCGGCTTTTCAAAACGCGGTACATTAGAAAAGAAACTGACTTTCACATACGCGCTGTAGGCACTGATCCAAGCTTTTTGTGCTTCTTCTAATGCCAGCGGATTAGGGTGATGCAGAAACGAGGTAATGATGGCATCGAGTTCTTGTGCTTTGCTCAATGCATCGGACATCTGGGTGTACACGTACAGATTGGTGGCGCTGAGCAGTGACTCGGTGTTCACTTCGATACGAGCTTCAGCTTTTTCTGCTTGTTTGGGTTGTTCAAACAGCTTATCGCAGCCCGCTAAGCTGAGCAGGGCGAGCAATAGGCAGGTGCTTGATAGTGCGTTGAGTGAGAATCTCGACTTCAAGTGTCTTCCCTTAAACTGATGATTGGCCAGTTATTTTGTTGCGCATAGGCTGTGAGGGTGTCATCCGCATCCACGGCCACAGGGTGATCTACCTGCTTTAATAAGGGTAGATCATTATGAGAGTCGCTATAAAAGTAACTGCCCTCTAATGATAACGTGTTTTGTTCCAACCAAGCTGCCAAGCGTTTCACTTTTCCTTCTTGAAAGCTAGGTATGCCGGAAATTTTACCCGTATATTGGCCATTTATGACTTCTGGTTCGGTGGCGATGATGTCATCCACCCCTAATTCTTTGGCAATGGGTTCGGTGACGAACAAGTTAGTGGCGGTGATGATCAGCAGATAATCCCCTTTGTCACGGTGCTCTTGTAGTAATTGGCGAGACTTTGTGGTGATGATGGGCAGAATCTTTTCTCTCACGAACTGCTGGCGTAGCTCAAACAAGGTTTCTGTGGGGAAGGCCGTTAACGCTTGTAGGGAAAACTCAAGGTACTCAAGGATATCCAATTGCCCTAACTGGTACTGCTCAAGGTAGTAGTCGTTCTTTTGTTTGAATAACTCAGCATCCACTAAGCCTTGTTCCACCAAGAACTGCCCCCAGCCGTGATCACTATCGCCAGAAATTAAGGTGTTATCTAAGTCGAAAATTGCCAGTGCCACGGTGTACCCCATCTATCATTTAGGCCGGCATTTTAGCCTCTGAGGCGAAAACTGTCTTTAATATTGTGGAAGCAAACCACAGAATTGTTACTTATATTAAAATGGAATAAAAAAACACTGGTTTCCAATGGCAATGTTTTAATAGTATGGTGGCAATATCAACTATTAGATTTGGATGAAACCGTGATCGATGCTGAAGGCTATCGCCCTAATGTCGGCATCATACTGGTGAATAAAAAGGCTCAAGTACTTTGGGCTAGGCGAATTGGACAAGATGCGTGGCAGTTTCCCCAAGGGGGCATCAAAGCACAAGAAAGTGCTGAAGCGGCTCTCTATCGGGAATTACGGGAAGAGGTGGGCTTGCTACCTGAAGATGTGGAAATCCTTGGGTGCACAAAAGGCTGGTTAAGATACCGACTTCCTAAGCGCATGGTTCGCCATAACAGCAAACCAGTATGTGTCGGGCAAAAACAAAAATGGTTTCTATTGAAACTGGTAACTAATGAGAATCGCATCAGCTTTGATTATGCGGATAAAGCGGAATTCGACGGCTGGCGTTGGGTGAGCTATTGGTATCCGCTGGGTCAGGTGGTGCCGTTTAAGCGGGATGTGTATCGTCGCGCCATGCGAGAGCTGGCGCCTAAATTGTTTGAACTGCAGGCAAAACAATCATGCTAAATGTGCTGCGCCAAATTGTACAAGAGGTGAACGGTGCCGGTGACTTAGACGCCGCATTGGGCATTCTTGTGCATCGAGTGCAGCAAGCCATGAACACAGAAGTGTGTTCTGTGTATGTGTATAACTCAGATACCAAGCGTCATATTCTGCGTGCCACTAAGGGTTTGAACCCGGAATCTGTGGGTAAGGTGAGCCTGAAAAATAACGAAGGCTTAGTGGGTTTTGTGGCCGCCCGTGAAGAGCCTATCAATTTAGATGACGCCTCCAAACACCCTAAGTTCCATTTCCTATCTGGCACAGGCGAAGAAAAGTTTAATAGCTTTTTAGGTGTGCCCATTATTCATCAAAAACGCATTTTAGGTGTGTTGGTTGTGCAGCAATCGGCGCGGCGCAAATTTGATGAAAGCGAAGAAGCCTTCATGGTGACCATGTCGGCACAGCTTGCTGGGGTATTGGCCCATGCCGAAGCCACAGGCCAAGT
>JBFEWA010000287.1:0-4451 GCA_041546605.1 Bermanella sp. | reverse complement strand
GGTTGAGCAGGACCTGTTTGGGTGTGCGTTGGAAGATATTTGCCGCATGTTAGGACGACACATTCAATTACCGTCGTTATCGCAGCAATTATTAGAGCGGGCGGAATGGCCCAGTTTGCGCCAATGGGGGCAAATCCTCAGTGAGCGTCACATGACGTTTAGTGACGAAGACCATGCATTGCGTTTTTTAAAGAGCAAACCCAGTACCGTCATGTTGTTATTGAATCACCTGGCGCAGCAGTCTCAGTGGGGGTGGTTAAGCCACAGTTGCTTACGTGCGCAGCGAGCTCTGGCCCATTTAAGTGGTTTGGATATTAATCATGTGTTGCATCAAAACCATCAGTTGGTGGTGCAATTTAGTCGTCACCTCATGGCGGAACAAATGCTGCCACCTGCTGTGTCATTGTTGTGGCCACAGCAGGCCATAAACCAGCCTCCTTGGGTGCGCCAAGCGTATTTCTGTTGGGAGAAAGACCCCAACCCTGCCATTGTGCTGCAAAAAGCACCTAAAGCAGATTCGAAAGCCACGCCGCAAGGGGAGCGCATTTTAACTATGGCCACCGTGGCCCCTAGGCAGATGAATCGTCGTGTTTTACTGGACTCCATTACGCAATTGAATAAGCAGGTATCGGAATTTAACGACATTCATAAGGTCTTCTTGAGCTGTAATAAAGCCATTCAACAAGGCATAGGCATGGGTCGAGGATTCATTTGCATCTTAAATAAAACCGGAGACTGTTTGCGCCCTGTGTATTGTTTTGGTTTGGATGCCGATGACCCTATTCGTCAGATGCGTGTTGATTTAGAAGCCAATCGCTTGTTTGCTAAGTTGCTGGATAAGATTGCCAGTTTCCGCATTGATGCTGACAATGTAGAGCAGGCCATAAACATGCTGGAACCCAGCGTGGTCAGAGCCCTTAAGCGTAAGAACTGCATGGTCATGTCTTTGTTTTCCATGGGCAAGCCCATAGGAGTCGTGTATGCGGATGTTGCCCCAGAGGAGCAGGCTATTAGCGATCAAGAATACCAAGCGTTTAAAAAAGTGTGCCAAAGCACCAGTCATGCCTTAGAACGATATGCTCAACGATAATCACACAGTTTGACCCGATAACACCTGACACATTCGCCCAGCTTGTTTAAAATGCCGCACACATCCATTGAGGCCATGCATATGACCCTGCCATTGATCATTGAACCCAGTGAACTGGCCAGCCAGTTAGAGCAACCCAATTTATTGATCCTAGATTTAGGTAAAGCCGAGACCTACAGTGCGGCTCATGTACCCGGTGCCATTCATGTGGCCCCCAGTCATATTCAATTAGGGGTGCCGCCGGCTCCGGGTTTGTTACCCACAAAAGAGCAATTAAGCATTCTGTTTAGTCGTCTAGGTTTAACCCCAGACACACATGTGGTGGTCTATGACGATGATGGTGGCCCATGGGCAGGACGCATGATTTGGGTGTTAGATGCCATTGGTCACAAGCATTACAGTTTCTTAAATGGCGGCATTCACGCTTGGTTAGCTCAGCAGTGCCCAGTTGAAAAGACCGCAAATGAAGGTAAGGCTTCTGAGTATGAAGTGACGGCCATTGATGACAGTGTCACCATAGATAAAGCACAATTGCTCAGCGCCATCGAAGACAACAGCATTGCTATTTGGGATGCCCGCTCTTATGCAGAATACACAGGCGAGAAAGCCGTGAGCGCTCGTGGTGGGCATTTGCCTGGGGCTAAGAGTTATGAATTCTCCCGTGCATTAGACAGCGAAGCCCATTTACAATTGCGCGATCTAGAACAAGTGAAACAAGAATTAAACGAGCTTGGCATTAATGGAGACAAAACCATAGTGACCCATTGCCAAACTCATCGCCGCTCCGGTTTAACTTATGTGATTTGTAAGCAACTGGGTTGGCCGGTAAAAGCATACGCGGGTTCGTGGAGTGAATGGGGCAATGATCCTAATACATCCATAGAAACCGGTGCCTAGATTTTATTTTTTAATTAAGTGGAAAACACAGTGAATAAAAATACACTTTTTGTATTGAGCCAATATTTAATCCCGCAACATGCATTGAGCCGTTTGGTGGGTTGGTTTGCCAGCACTAAAATTGATTTCATCAAAAACACCTTTATCAAAAAATTCGCCGCCAAATACGACGTGAATATGGATGAAGCCAAAATTGAAGATCTTGAGCAATTTGCTTGTTTCAATGACTTTTTTACCCGCGAATTAAAAGATGGCGCCCGTCCTATTGCCGATGCCAAATTAGTCAGCCCTGCTGACGGTGCGGTAAGTCAGCTAGGTAAAATCGAATTGGGCCGTTGCTTCCAAGCCAAGGGTCGTGATTTTTCAGTAGTGGAATTATTAGGCGGTGATAAAGATCGCGCCCAGCCGTTTTTAAACGGTGAATTCGCCACCATTTATCTATCACCAAAAGACTACCACCGTGTGCACATGCCATGTGCCGGCACCCTAAAAGAAACCGTGTATGTGCCAGGGGATTTGTTCAGTGTGAACCCAGCTACGGCAGAAGGCGTAGATGGCTTATTTGCGCGTAACGAGCGTATGGTATGTATGTTTGAAACCGAGCACGGCCCAATGGCCATGGTGCTGGTGGGTGCCATGATCGTGGCGGGTATCGAGACGGTTTGGTCGGGCCAAGTGTGTCCGTTACCGAAACAAGCGCAAGTACAAGATTACACTCAAGGTGAAATCAAACTGGAAAAAGGCGCAGAAATGGGTCGCTTTAAATTAGGCTCCACTGTGATCTTATGCTTCCCAGAAGACGCGGTGAAATTCTTAGATGAAATTAAAGCCCAATCCCCATTGCAAATGGGTCAGGCCATCGCTTAATAGCGAGTGCTTGAAAGCGAGCGTGAGATTGAACAAACACTAGGAGCTTCGGCTCCTTTTTTTGTTTTTAAATATAAATGACGTTTTGAAAATTAAATGCAGATGAAGCAGTAATGAGTTTCTAAGCTGCATGCCAATTCGATATGGGAAATATTTATAAATCAATAAGTTGCGTATGCATAAATGCTGTTCTGAGACGTAAAAGCAGGCGTTAAATATTTGCCATGGCAGGCTTAATCACCCATGATAAGTGACTTATAAAAAATGACTGGGCAAAGACGCTCCATAAAACACGTCATGTGACCGAATATTATATTTTTCGGTCATGAGACGTAGAATAAACTGTTATGTGTACTGAAAATATTATTGAATTAAAAATATGGATATTAATTGCCCAAATTGCAGTAGTACAAAATGTCTGTATGGAAACTTGGAGTCTTGGGATTCAGATGACGTATTCAAAGGTCATTTCTATCCTTTGCATATAAAAAATCATGGCTGGCTTGTACTGGATCAGCCCAAAGTGGATTTAATAGAAAAAAAGTTTTATGCCTGTTATGAGTGTGGGCATATCTGGAGTACATTAAATCTTAAACAGTTTAATCAAGTCATCGAAGAGTGTAACTGGAAAGGTGGCCCGCAGATTCCGCCGAAGAAAGGAAAACCATACTTTTGGATTTTTTCATGGTTAATTTTCCTATCTTTTGGAACTGCTATTTTATTCTTCCAATTAAACACATAAAAATGTGCTCAAGCTTAGGACGCAGTAAACTGCGTCCTAAGCTTGAGCGTTATGAATATAAGGATAAATATGAAAGTAAGTATGACAATTGGATCCCTTCTAATTCTTTTATTCTCGGTCAATGCAAGTTCAGCGAGCTTTAACTGTAATAAGGCCTCTGCCAAGATAGAGAAATTGATCTGCTCTGATGATGAGTTGGGCTTTTTAGACGAAGAGCTTTTGGCCGCATATAAACTGAAACGCTCTGCGCTAGCTGACGATAAGAAAACTTTATTAAAGAAAGAGCAAAGGGCTTGGCTGAAAAAGAGAAATAAGAGGTGTGTTAACGCTAGAGAATGTAGAAACATCTATTCTCAACGAATAATGGGCCTTTTGTCAGGTTTATCTGAAGGTAATTTAATCTCAGCTAAGGACTTCTATGAACGCTTTAACATGAGATCGATTTATAGTTCTTATGATCAGCGTTTAAAGTACTATTGTGAAAGCTATCCAAAGGACTTTTTCAAATCGCCAAAATTTGTTTCTATTAATCAGGTTGAATTTGTTGACGGGGACGATATTTGGATCATCTCTATTCAGCCTAATAATAAGATTAAGGTGACAAATAAAATTACATCAGGAACCTATAGTACTACCAGTGTGCATAGGCTGTACTTTGATAAACATAGTAATGAATGGCGTTCCCTTGAAACATTTATTGGAATCCCCAAAAAATGTGTTCCTTACGCATCGGAAAATTCATAACAAATAAAGGCTATGGATGCTTCGCACCATAGCTTTAAGCGTTAAATCTGAATGATAGATAAATAAAAAGGGCTTCAGCCCTTTTTTAATGCTCCAAGTGGCGGAATTTTT
>JBFEWA010000273.1:0-4599 GCA_041546605.1 Bermanella sp. | reverse complement strand
TGCGCGCACTGGCAGACGCACCAGAATCCCATCTGCTCCATAAAGATGGCTCCTTCTACCAGAATCACCTGGGGGCGACAAGCGCGCGCCGCGCGCGGATCCGCGCTGCGGGTGCGGCCTCCGCGGCGCCGAGGCCGCGCGACACCAAGCGCTGGCCGGATCCCGCCGGGCCTGCAGCGGCCGTGGTGGCAGCCTGCTGACCCTGACCTATCAAGGCTCTGAGCGCGTGGTGCCGAACTACAATGTCATGGGCCTAGCCAAGGCAAGCCTAGAAGCCGGTGTGCGCTATTTGGCAAGTAACCTAGGGCCAAAGGGTGTCCGTGTTAATGCCATCAGTGCTGGGCCTATTCGCACCCTAGCCGCCTCAGGTATTAAGAGTTTTAGAAAAATGCTGAAGGATAACGAACAGAGAGCGCCATTAAGACGCAATGTCACCATCGAAGAAGTGGGTAATACCGCGATGTTCCTTGGGTCTGACTTATCAAGCGGCATTACCGGCGAGATACTGTACGTTGATGCAGGGTTTAATACATGCGCCATATCTACAGCCGATATGGATGCATAGCGGATTTTTACCAGACAATAAAAAAGGGCCTTTCGGCCCTTTTTTATTGTTTAGTTCTTTTCAATATCCGCTGTTTCTAGCTGGTACTGATAATAGGCCTTGTATTCATTGTAAGACTTAGCACGTGCCACTTTCTGCGCTTCATCGTCAGTAGCTTTCGCATTTTCACTGCGATTAATACCATCTAAGCGAACCAGTACTTGATCTCCGCCACGGGCAGAAACCAATGCATATGAAGGATTGTTATCATTCATAGCCATGGTGAACACCTTAGACACCACCTGAGCTTCAGCACCTGTGAAGTCACGGGATTTATCTGATTCACTCTTCCACTTAGCAGTAAATTCACCAGCTTGAGCTTTTGCTAAGGCTTCTTTAGCTTGGCTTTCTAGTAGCTCCGCAGCTTTAGTGTTGGTCAAACGTGCGCGAATACTATCCGCCACTCGATCCAGAGGCTTAACCTTCGACTCAATAAACTCATCTAAATGAAGTACAACCGCATGACCGTCGGTGATTTCGATAACATCACTGTTAGCGCCTTCATTCACAACCACATCGGAGAAAGCCGCCATTACAACCTGTTGATTGGCAGCAATACCCTCACCACCGGATTGAGCAAATGGCCCAGCGGATTGAATAGCAAGATTCAAAGAATTGGCCGGAGCATCAAGACTAGTACTGGAGAATGCTTCGTCTTTTAGTGTTTCAAGTTTTTCAAGATAAACCACTTGAACCGCTTCTTGACGCAAAGCCGACTCGATACTGTCTTTTAATTCAGCAAACGGAGCCACTTCTGGCTGACGAGTTTCTAGTAATTTAATCAAGTGCAAGCCGTCACGAGTCTCAACAACGTCTGACACGCCATTAACGTCTAGTGAGGTCAATGCATCAGCAAAGGCACCTTCATAAACTTCAGGACTAGCAAAACCTAAGTCACCACCTGCATTCTTAGAAGTGTCGTCTTCAGAGTATTCTTTTGCTAGATCTTCAAATGATTGACCTGCTGCTAGTTTATTTTTAGCTTCTAATAATTTAGCACGAGCTTCTTCATCATTACTTAGTAATAAAATGTGAGCTGCACGGTATTCTTTTTTAGCACCCGCTTCGGCCAATATAGACTCATAACGCTCAGCCACTTCGTCTTCAGTAATGGAGATACTCTTCTCAAGGTCACTGCGCTTAAGCTCAACATATTTAACAGCCACTTTATCGTCTGTCATGTATTGAGCACTGTTAGCTTCGTAATACGCAGAAACTTCTTCATCGCTTACGTTTACGTCTTTTTTAGCATCAGCCAAAGAGAAAGCAACATAGGAGAAATCGCGGGTTTGCGCTTCTAATTCCGCAGCCAGCTGGGACTCAAATGGCGTTGTAAAACTAGTGGCCTGCCAAGCACTTTGTGCTTGCTGAGTAGACAAGGAAGTACGCAATAATTCACGATAAGTAGCACGAGTAAAACCGGCACTGCGTAAAACCAAATCAAAACGGTCACGATCAAACTGACCATTCACTTGAAATTCTGGAGACTGCAAAATGATTTGATCAATAGCGGCATTAGAAAAATACACACCAGAATCAACGGCAGCTTGCATCAGTAATGCTTCATTCACCAAGCTTTCTACTGCCGAATCACGCAGCAGCTCATCTTTGATCAAAGAAGGATCAAAGTTTTCACCAAATTGCGCTTGAAGGCGGCGTTTTTGCATTTGTACCATCTGCTGAACTTGGAACTCAGTGATTTCTTCACCATTCACCACAGCTGGTGCATCTTCCCCTCCACCGAGAGCAACGATACTTTCAATACCAAACAGTGCGAATGTTAATATGATGAGACCAACGATGATCTTTGCGGCAACTCCTTTAGAGCCATCACGAATAGCTTGCAGCATGGAAACAACCAACCTTTCTTAGAATTCTTCTTACTAGACAACAAAAAAGCGCACCAAGCAGATGCGCCTTTTATCATATTCAATGAAATATACGGCAAAAGCCGGTATTGAATATTGCTTAGTTTACCGCATCTTTCAATGCTTTACCTGGTTTAAAGCCAGGTACTTTGGCTGCAGCGATTTCAATTGGCTGACCAGTTTGTGGGTTACGACCAGTACGTGCTGCACGCTCTTTAACCGCAAACGTACCAAAGCCAACTAGTACTACTTGATCACCGTCTTTCAATGCATTTGTGATTGCATCAACAGTGGCATCCAAAGCACGACCAGCGGCTGCTTTTGGAATGTCTGCAGAAGCTGCAATCGCATCAATTAGTTCAGATTTATTCACACGTATCCCCTTTACCAAGATTGGTTATTATAGATGTAAACCGGTATCGCTAAGCGCTGTAGCATAGACCTAGATAGAACGCTGAAAGGTATACCAGCGCCAAGGTGAGTGTCAACCGCTTAGTTAGTTTTTATATTTAATGAGTGCTCAATCGATTCTGTTGATTTTGCTGGGATGCTGCTTCCTTTTCAATAACTGAAGCAACATTTTTTTCAAGATTCCCAACTAAAGCCACGTCAAGCACCTCATCAACCCATTTTACTGGGATAATCTCAAGTTCTTGCTTGATATTGTCCGGAATTTCTTTCAAATCCCGCTCATTCTCCTCTGGAATCAATACTGTTTTGATTCCACCGCGATGAGCCGCCAATAATTTTTCTTTCAGGCCGCCTATGGCTAAAACTTTCCCTCTGAGGGTCACCTCACCCGTCATGGCCACATCGGAGCGCACTTCAGTATTGGTAATCACAGACATAAGCGCCGTCACCATACCTACACCGGCACTAGGACCATCTTTAGGGGTTGCCCCTTCTGGCACGTGAATATGCAAGTCATGGGTCTCAAAGAAGTCATGAGGCAAGCCTAGACCCTCTGAGCGACTCTTAACAACCGTCAATGCCGCTTGTATTGACTCTTGCATAACATCACCCAGTGAACCGGTTTTAACAATGCGTCCTTTGCCCAATGAAATGGCAGACTCAATGGTTAAAATTTCACCACCGACCGAAGTCCATGCTAAGCCCGTCACTTGCCCTACTTGATTTTCTTCCTCAGCAAGACCATAACGGAATTTCTGCACGCCTAAATAATGCTCAATTTGCTCAGGTTTGATTTCACTGCTTAATTCACCTGGCTTAGCCATGACATTTTCTTTTACAACCTTGCGGCAAATTTTAGCCATTTGACGCTCTAGACCACGCACGCCAGCTTCTTTCGTATAATGACGTACCACGTGGCGCAGACTTTCTTCAGGTAAACTTAATTCAGAATCTTTCACACCGTTATTCTTCATTTGCTTAGGCAACAAATAACGCTGACAAATATTCACTTTTTCGTCTTCTGTGTATCCAGGAATACGAATAATTTCCATACGATCCAACAGTGGACCAGGAATATTCATGCTATTGGCTGTACACACAAACATCACATCGGATAAATCGAAATCCACTTCCAAGTAATGATCGTTGAAAGTGTTATTTTGTTCAGGATCCAGCACCTCTAACAAGGCGCTAGCCGGATCACCGCGATGATCCATACCCATCTTATCGATCTCATCCAATAAGAATAATGGATTCTTAACACCCACTTTATTCAGTTTTTGGATCAGCTTGCCCGGCATTGAACCGATGTAAGTACGTCGGTGACCACGAATTTCCGCTTCATCACGCACCCCACCAAGAGCCATACGCACATATTTACGATTAGTGGCCTTAGCAATTGAGCGACCCAGTGACGTCTTACCCACACCTGGAGGCCCCACTAGACATAAAATATTACCCGTGGATTTTTTAACGCGCTTTTGCACCGCCAAATATTCAAGGATGCGCTCTTTAACTTCATCTAAGCCATAATGATCTTGATTTAAAATCTCATCGGCCAGATCGATATTGCTGCGCACTTTGCTCTTAGATTTCCAAGGCACACCCAGCATCCAATCCAGATAACCACGCACAACAGATGCTTCGGCAGACATAGGCGACATCATCTTTAATTTATTTAATTCAGACTCAGCCTTCTCTTTTGCCTCTTTTGGC
>JBFEWA010000111.1:0-8597 GCA_041546605.1 Bermanella sp. | reverse complement strand
ATGTGGTGTGGCTACTGTACGTGGCCAATGTCACTTGGACCGTGGCCTACGATACCCAGTACGCCATGGTGGATCGTGATGATGACTTAAAAATCGGAGTAAAAAGCACGGCCATTTTATTCGGCGAAGCAGACAACCTCATGATTGGCGTGCTGCAAATCATCACGCTGATCAGCTGGCTCATGATTGCCAACACCATTGGCGCCACCTGGCCTGTGTATGTGGCCATTGCCGTGAGTGCGGTATTATTTGGCTATCATCAAATGCTCACCAAAACCCGTGAGCGCGATGCCTGCTTTAAGGCGTTTTTACACAACCACTGGGTAGGCGCGACCCTGTTTATTGGCTTATTTACCCATTATTTATTGGCCAAATAGACTTAATTGATATGTGCCCAAAGGAATGTCACATATCTGTCATACTTACATTGTGTAATACGCCTGTCATTAAGCAAAAATTAGAGTAGCCTCTATGAAGCAACAGGGAAAAAAGATCTTAATCGTTGATGACGAAGCGTCCATCCGCGAAATGATTGCCGTGGCCTTAGAGATGGCCGGCTACGAATGTTTAGAAGCCAGCAACACACAAGACGCTTACAGCATCATAGTGGATGAAAACCCTCAAATGGTTTTGCTGGATTGGATGCTGCCTGGCACCAGTGGCTTAGAGTTCGCACGCCGTTTGAAACGAGATGATCGCACAGCAGAAACCCCTATCATTATGCTCACCGCCAAAGGGGAAGAAGATAATAAAATCTTGGGCCTTGAAGCCGGTGCCGACGATTACATCACTAAGCCTTTCTCCCCGCGCGAACTGGTGGCACGCTTAAAAGCGGTATTGCGTCGCAGCACCCCCCAAGGCATGGACGACCCAATCTCAGTTGAGGGCTTAATCTTAGATCCTGTGTGTCATCGCGTGAGCGCCAATGATGCGCCTTTGGATATCGGCCCAACAGAATATCGCTTATTACAGTTTTTCATGACTCACCAAGAGCGTGCTTACAGCCGCACGCAATTACTCGACCAAGTGTGGGGTGGCAATGTGTACGTGGAAGAGCGCACGGTGGATGTGCATATTCGACGTTTGCGTAAAGCCTTGGGCAATGATTTTGAACATTTGATTCAAACCGTACGCGGCACTGGCTATCGTTTTTCCACGAAAGCTTCTTAAACCGCACAGGTTGTGCGACCCTTGCGGTCGCTCACTTGATATGGCGCATGACCCGTCTTCGCCTGCACTTTATAATCCGTCGTAACTGTTACAGTGTTGGAATTGTATGAAACACGATTGGCGTTCCGCCATCCGCCGTTTAATTTTTAGCTTAGCGTTGGCATTTATCGTGGGCTGGAGTTTGGATTATCTGGCCTTTACCCTCTTGGCTACCCTCGCCATGTATCTTGCTTGGCACTTACGCCAACTGCACAAATTACAACAATGGCTCACCAGCCGTGACGTGGAAGAACCTCCTACCAGCCGTGGATTATGGGGCAGCATCTTTGATGATGTTTACCGCCTGCAACGTCGCCAAGAAAAATCCAGAAACAAACTCAAAGCCATGCTTAAGCGTGTGCAAGACAGTACCGCCGCATTAAAAGATGGCGTGCTCATGGTGGACAGCAGTGGCAATCTTGAATGGTGGAACCAAGCGGCTAACACCTTGCTTGGTTTACAAAACGCCAAAGACATCGGCCAACCCATTACCAATCTTGTGCGACACCCAGACTTTAAAGCCTATTTCGAGAACACCCAATACGATGCCCCGTTGGAAATGGTCAGCCCTATCAACCATAGAGCCACGCTGGAATTCCACATTACCTTATTTGGGAAAAAAGACCGCTTAATTGTGTGTCGTGACGTTTCCCATCTGCATCAACTAGAGGCCATGCGCCAAGACTTTGTGGCCAACGCCAGCCATGAATTGCGCACGCCCCTCACTGTGATTTCTGGCTACCTAGAAACCTTTATTGATCATCAAGATACGTTGCCACCGCGCTGGGGACGTGCCCTGAACCAGATGCACGAACAAAGTCAGCGCATGCAAAACTTGATTAATGACTTATTGATTTTAAGCCGCTTAGAAACCAGCCAAGCCCCTGAGCCATCAAGGGTCGCCATTACCCCCTTACTCAAAGCTCTAGTGGCCGACGCCAAGTCCCTAGGTGCAGACAAACACCAAACCATCACCTTAGAATGTGAAGACATTGATTTGCTGGGTATTGATACCGAGCTTTCCAGCGCTTTTGGTAACTTGATTTTTAATGCGGTGAAATACACCCCAGACCATGGCGAGATCCATGTGAAGTGGTGGCAAGATTCCAGTGGCATGCACCTAGAAGTGAAGGACAATGGTTTGGGCATCGACCCGAAACACATTCCACGATTAACCGAACGCTTTTACCGCGCGGACCCATCACGACACAGTGACACAGGTGGTACAGGTTTAGGTTTAGCCATCGTTAAGCACACCTTGTTGCGCCACGATGGTCATCTGCACATCCGCAGTGAACTTGGTAAAGGCAGCTGTTTTAGCTGTCACTTTCCGATTTCCCGTAAGTTCACCAGCACTCAGTAAAACAACTTAGACATGGGCGAAAGGCTTAACGCACTTTCGCCACAAATTTAGATAGGGCTGCTAGTTTTTCTGGGTCTTCATCTTCGTAGCGCACCTGCATGTTAAACAACTCGCCATCGATGCGTTTGTCCGGTGACGCCACCATGCACACAAAGCAATTTACGCGCGCTACTATGTCTTCTTCTTTGCTGACGATGTCCACTACCACTTGATCAAATAGACGTGGCACGCCCTGCTCCCGTTTCACCACCAGCAGCATTTCATTCAGGTTAATATCTTTAACGATGCAGCGTAGCTCTTGGCCCTCTGAAGTGCGCACCTGAGCTAACGCAATGGTGCGATTCACAGGTTTCTTCGCCACAGGTTTGGTGAGCTGAGCCGAAGGCGCAGCCCCAGCCAGCAAGCTAGCCGATCCCGAACTCACCTGTTGAGCAGGCTTGGCTTTTGCCGCCATTGCACCACCTGTTAGCAAGCTCGCATTATCACTTTGCTGAGCTTGCCGCGCGGTTTGCATGGGACTTTCTTTGTAGAACTTATAAATCAAACGAGCCAGTTTCGTGCCCAATTGCTCGTTATTGAAAGGCTTGCCGATGTAGTCATTCACACCCGCTTCCACGGCCTTCACTATATGGCTTTTTTCACTGCGGCTGGTGATCATCATGAAGGGAACATTTTGATAACGCTCTTCTGTGCGCATCCATTGCAGCAGCTCTAAACCGCTCATATTGGGCATTTCCCAATCACACAAAAGCACATGATAGTTACTGGCTTTCATCTTGGCTTGCGCGCGAATGCCGTCCGATGCCTCATCCACATTGGCATCAGGATACTGAGCTTTTACTGCTTTCTTGACCAAATCACGTATGAAGGTGGCATCATCCACCACTAGGATATTAAGCGCCTTCATGGCCACTCCCAAAAGATTCCTAATTTGAGCGTAGCACAGGATTATGAGGGCATTGGCGTAACTCGCCGTAAATAACCTTAGGTTCTCAAACCGTTATTAAGTCACATCTGTGGCCACTAAGCGCAAGTGGGTGGCGCTCACCCCAATCTGCTTAAGGGGAATACCACGGAAGTTCAAATCCTGAGTGACCAGAGCCTGTAAGGATTCAACCACACTATCAGGGCACGCCATGCCCACATACATTCCCTGAATCAATCCCTTGGGGAATCGACAGGTGGCCATGTCATCCACCACCTTATCCATCACGGAACTGGGGCGAATCAAGCGCCATTCTTGCTCAAACGCAAAATGCTCAGGGCGACGTAAAAGCGCCGGGAACGGATCCGACTTAGAGGGCAAGGGCGGACGCGAGTCATCATACTGCACAGGGCTTAATAATTGCGGGCGTTGCTCAAACACCTTATCTTTTAAAAACGGATGAGCATCATCCAATTTAAGGGCCACCGCTTCGTGGTGAAACCCCGCATTTTGCCAAACCCCTTGTTGATACAACTGCTTAAACAATCGCAGACACACCACTTTCTCATAGCTGTCTAAACTGGCGAGGCCTAATTGTTTTGGGGTTTTAGGTCGCTGGATTTGTTTTTCGATTTGTTCACGATTTTGTTTGGCTTGCTTCAAATAATACTCAAACGTCACCATGGCTTTGATATGGGGTTCCAACCCCTCATAACTCTTGGCCATGGCGTCACTGAATTCACTGTCACTAAGAGGCTGACTCGCGTTAGGCCTATGCACCCGTGTGTTTTCAATAAACGGATCACGCAGTTGCGCCACCGTCATAAAAGGCAGCCGCAATTGCTTGAGTAATGGCAAATGTTGATGATGAATAAAGGTAAACATAATCGTCTTTTGTTTTTTTATAAGTGTAGCCAAGCTTGGCCAATTCACCCTAGTAAGCTTCTGCCCAATCCCCGTGTAAGAGATTTCCTACACGCTACGTGAGAAATTAGGACAAGTTATTACGCGTTATTGCCTCACTTTTCCCCATGCCAGCCTACAATGCCCATGATTACTGATCCTATTGAATTTGATTGTTTTTTAAACAAAGCCAATACCAGAATAAGCCTCCAGACAAACGGCTTTTTTTTGCTAAATTAGACCCCGTTCAGGACGAACCAATATGGATGCCAGTTAAGGATCAACTGGTTAACACGGAAGTGTGACAAAGGATTGATAGACCGCTATTGGAAGGTGGACCTAGGGTGCTTTGGCAGGAAATAACTAGGATAGGCTATTTCCTGTCACTTTAGCCTCCACCGCTTTTTTTAAAGCAAACACACGAACATATTGGAAGGTACTCACCCAGGAAGGGTGCTCGACAGACATAACCAGGATGGTTACTTCTTGTCATAGCCTTCACTGCTTTTTACGGATTAAAAAGCGACAAACTAGAACGGAATCAATTGGAAGGTACACACCCAGGAAGGGTGCTCGGCAGACATAACCAGGATGGTTACTTCATTGTCATAGCCTTCAAGATTTTAAACAAGCTGTATGGATACAGTTTGATAGGAATATCTCAGGAAGAGATGCCAGGAAGGCAAAAGAAGCGTAAGGAATCGCTTCTTCTCGTCAGGATGACTTGCAAGGCCGCAACTCTCAAGGATGTACTCAGCAACGCAAGATGCGACTCAACCAAGGATTGGTTACTGCTGAACCCCGCCTAATTTTTTACCACAACTGATTCAACCACATGGCCAAGCGCCACGCGCCACGGCTCAGTTGTTTTGCCATTATGATATCCGCCTGTTCAAGATACACATCGCTAAGCGGATAATTCTCTTTAGCCTGATACACAAAATCCACGGTAATGGCATGACTCTCTTCAGCCCAAGCTTTTGGCGTATTCAAACTCACAGGCGCTTGATTCAACACTAATTTACGCGCGCCACTGTCGAGGTTTGCGTCGAAACGTTCCACCATTTGGTGATCCCATAATTTGTGCAACGACAGGCTTTGCCCTTGGTATTTCACTTCATACCAGTTACCACCGCGATCTTCATACAAACCCGCATGCAGCGGCTGATGCACATCCGCAATTAAGTGAATCAACATCCTTAACGCCAGTACTTTTTCTTTTTCCGAACCCCGTTTGGCGTAATCACTGAATTCATGAATGGCCGCCACCACACAACGGTCTTTTTTACAGTCGCGTTTGGCGTCGTAACGTTTAGCCGCTTTTGGCATGTTCACGTAATGCAGTGGCTTTAAATAATTAAAGTCTTCATTACTTTTGATTTCGTCGGCCCAAACGCTGGCCTCCACAAACGCTTTTTCACCAACACCAAGAATGCGCTCTACATTTTGTTTGGCATAAGGGGTTAATTGTTGCCAAGCGGCTTTGGCCACCATCTTATGGCCAAGATCGCCAAACGCCCACACACACTGGCTGATAAAAATAAGAAATAAAGACAGGAAGAGTTTCATAATGGCGCATTAATTATTGTTATGGTTTGCGCCAGTATAGGGACTCGTAAACGGGCTTTAAAGGGAGCCTAACCCTTTTTGTGAAAACGCTCGGCCAAAAACCCCAATAAAATAAACGCCGCCAGCATGACAGGGGCAAACAAGGTATTCGGCAATTGATGAATCAACTTATGCAGCTGAGCTGATCCCCACACTGTGATGGCACCATAGCCAAGGGTACACAGCAGCACAAACGCCGTTATGCGAATCAACAATGGGTAAGGTTTAACAAACACTCGCACGGTTTTATTAATGGCATCCCCATAAATCACCAATAACGTAGCCACAAACGCCACAGACATCTGCATGCTGTAGGGTTTCAGCCAGCCATTGGCTTGCAGTAATAGATCAGTTATCCAGCTCATTGCTCTCTCCTTCTTATATGTTCTTACAGCTTAGAAGATCTCCCTCCATTCGGCTGTGCGGTATGTAGAAATTTGTAATACAAAATAATGGCGCACAACTTATCTTTATTAATTTATGTCTATAACCCATTGTTTTTTAATGGATTTCATTAGAATCCTCTCAGATACATTCCGTAATGGATAACCGTTTCATTCAAAATACAGCCCTGCATATAGTGCATGATTCTAGTCAGGCTCTAGCGTCATTTCTTGGCTCTGGCACACTGCATCCAATAAAAAACAAGCATGATATGGATCGCTTTAATGGGACAAAAATACCGTCTTGGGGAATTGCTAACACGCTGTGGGGCCATCACGTTAAATCAACTAGATGAAGCCCTCATCTACCAGCAGCAGTATAAGATTTTGATTGGTGAAGCCCTGATCCGCTTGGGGTTTTTAACCTCGTCTCAACTAAAGTTTGCCTTAGTGAAACAGCACGGATTGCGTTATTTAGCTGCCATCACTGCCGCCCTCATGGCGCCATTTTGTTATGGGCAAAACAATCAACACGAATTAGAGCAACTGCCACAGTACAGCTACACCCAGGTAGCGCAAAACCCTTATCTGTATCATGACATTTATTCTCACGACCATGATCCAAGCGCCCAGCAGTCTTATGATTTTATGCAAGCTGCAACCGCAGCCCTATGGTATGTCTCCCAAGGGGGTGTGAACAAAGAAGGCTTGGGCCATGTTCCGGTGCAGGTACACCTCACAACGGATGATTTTGAGGATGGGATTTCACTGAATTTTAGTGTGCAGTTCTAATAAAATAAGCCGGCTAACATCGCCGGCTTTTTTGTACCTGCCTGTTTTTTCAGCACAAAAAAAAGCCCGTTTATTTGCATAAACGGGCTTTTAAAATAAATGGTGCCGACACCAAGAGTCGAACTCGGGACCTACTGATTACAAGTCAGTTGCTCTACCAACTGAGCTATGTCGGCACAGAAGTGGGGCGCATTTTATGGAGATCTGGCTTCGGGGTCAAGCCCTTTCCTACGCTTTTTACTAGTTTTTTTCTAAAGAGATTCAAAGGCTTAGGCTGATGGCCCAAATACTGGGCCACAGCGCCATATCGCTGGATTTAAGCGCTTATTTATCCAGCACTCTTTCCATTTCATCAATGCTCACGTGACGCACGTCTTTACCCTTCACCAGGTAAATCACGTTCTCGGCAATGTTACGGGCGTGATCGCCGATACGCTCAAGGGCACGCAAAGACCAGATCACATTCATCACGCGCTTGATGGAGCGTGGGTCTTCCATCATATACGTGACCATTTCACGCATGGCGCTTTCGTATTCGCGGTCGACTTCTTTGTCTTCTTGGGCCACGGCTAATGCGGTTTCCACATCTAGGCGGGCAAAGGCAGTCAAAGCACTTTGCGTCATGCGACGTACACGATCACCAATGTGGCGGATTTCCACATAGCCGCGCGGGGATTCCCCTTCTTCACATAGCTTCATGGCTAGACGGGCAATCTTGGCGCTTTCGTCACCGATGCGCTCTAAATCATTTACCGCTTTACTGGCCGCGATCACTAAACGTAAGTCACTGGCCGCTGGCTGACGACGGGCGATTATGCGGGTGCATTCTTCGTCGATGTCGATTTCCATCTGATTAATGCGCTTGTCGGTGGCGCGAACATTAACCGCCAGCTCGCTATCCGCTTCGATCAGCGATTTAATAGCATCGCCTACTTGCTGCTCAACTAAGCCGCCCATTTCTAGTAAATGGCTTTTTACGCGCTCAAGCTCGTCGTTAAATTGCTGACTGATGTGGTCAGTATGTGCATCGTTTGTTAAATCCATCTCTTTCCCCTTTCGCTATTGCTAGCTGAATTTTTCTTTCGCTTAGAGCAAGTAATCACTCTTAACTATTTTAAACGTCACTGCCCATATAAGCGTTAATGACGCCGCTATGGCGAGGCAAAGATTGTCGAGTATGAGGCGTGTATAAAACATACATAACGATTACGAGACAATTTTTAACAAAGCCAGAGCAAGTAAATTAGCTTATTTCCCTTACTATTTTGAGCGTTAGCGGCGACGTACTGACGGCGTTATATCCAATTTGAGTTCGCGTTATGTATGCTGAATACACGCCTTAAACTCAAATTGAATATGCCTTGTCAGTACGTCGCCGCTAACGCTCAAAATAGTAAGGGACATAAGTTAATTT
>JBFEWA010000104.1:0-8889 GCA_041546605.1 Bermanella sp. | reverse complement strand
CCACAAACGCAATGGCAAACAACATAGGGGTTTCAAAACTGATAGAGCCACGGAACATGGTGGTCACCCAGTTAAACACTTTCACCCCAGTTGGCACCGCTATCAGCATGGTGCTGTACATAAAGAACAACTCACCCACTAACGGTAAGCCCACTGTGAACATATGGTGCGCCCATACAATGAAACTTAACACCGCGATAGACGCCGTGGCCCACACCATAGAGGTGTAACCAAACAAGGGTTTACGACTAAACGTAGAGATAATGTGCGAGACAATTCCAAAGGCAGGCAGAATCATGATGTACACTTCTGGGTGCCCAAAGAACCAGAACACATGCTGGAACATAACAGGGTCACCGCCGCCTGCTGCATTAAAGAAAGACGTACCGAAATGAATATCCATTAACATCATGGTCACCACACCGGCTAACACGGGCATCACCGCGATCAATAAAAACGCTGTAATTAACCATGTCCAAACGAACAGCGGCATCTTCATGAAGGTCATGCCTGGAGCGCGCATATTGAAAATTGTCACGATCACATTCACTGCCCCCATGATGGAACTGATACCCATAATGTGCACACTGAAAATAAAGAAGGTCACACTAGGCGGCGCATACGTAGTTGAAAGCGGCGCATAAAACGTCCAACCAAAGTTGGGCGCACCACCGTCCATAAATAACGTGCAGATCAACATGCCAAAGGCAAATGGCAACAACCAAAACGACCAGTTGTTAATGCGTGGTAGTGCCATATCAGGCGCACCAATCATCATGGGCACCAGCCAGTTAGCAAGACCCACAAACGCCGGCATGATGGCGCCAAACACCATGATCAAACCATGCATGGTGGTCATCTGATTAAAGAAATTTGGGTCCACCAATTGCAAACCGGGCTGGAATAATTCCGCACGAATTACAAACGCCATGGTGCCGCCAATCAATAAGGACCCTAACGCCAGCAGCAAATACATGGTGCCAATGTCTTTATGATTGGTGGTGTACACCCAGCGTAAAATACCTTTATCTGGGCCGTGATGATGTTCGGCTGAATCTATTGCATGCGACATGGCTTCACCTCCTATTTCCCAGATTCTTTGATTTCTTTTACTTGCTTCGGCGTGGCCATATCGCCCACGTCATTACCCCAAGCATTACGCTCGTAAGTCACAACTGATGCGATATCACTGACACTTAGCTGATCAGAAAACGCTGACATGGCTGTGCCTTTTTTACCGTGCAAGACAATCTTGATGTGATCTTCGATTGGGCCCAATGCCACCTTACTGCCTTTAAGCCCTGGGAATACCGGAGGCATGCCTGAACCATCTTTTTGGTGACAAGCAAGGCAATTACTGGCGTAAACTTTTTCGCCTTGTGCCATGAGTTCATCCATGGACATATCTTTCACTTCACGGGCGGCTGCCTGCTCTTCTGCTTGTTGTGCAATCCATGTGGCGTACTCTTCTTTCGATACGGCTTTTACGACCACTGGCATATAACCGTGACCCGTACCGCATAATTCCGTACATTGACCGCGATAAATTCCCGGTTTATCTATGATGGTCCACGACTCATTAATAAAGCCTGGTATGGCGTCTTTTTTCACAGCCAAATCCGGCACCCACCAAGAATGAATCACATCTTGTGCGGTTAATAAGAAACGTACCTTGGTATCCACAGGTAAGACTAAAGGCTTATCTACTTCTAATAAGTAGTGCTCACCTTTTTCTTCACTGTTATTAATTTGTTCTTGTGTAGTAGACAGAACGGAGAAGAAATCCACATCTTCTTTTAGATAGGTATAACGCCACTTCCATTGATACCCCGTCACCTGCACATCAATTTCGGCGTCTTCTGCGTCATACATGTCTATCAAGGATGACGTTGCAGGTATGGCCATAACCACTAGTATGAGCAACGGCACAATGGTCCAAATGATTTCCACCGTGGTGCTTTCATGAAAATTTGCCGCTTTCGCGCCGCGACTTTTTCGATGGTAAATAATGCTGTAAAGCATGACGCCAAACACCACCACAGCAATTGCCACACAGATATAAAATATCGTCATGTGTAATCCGTGGATATTTTGACTGACCTGGGTAACACCCTCTGTCATATTCAGACCCCATTCAGCAAACGCCGAATGAGCAGTGGATAATAAGAGTAAAGCGGATACAGCAGAAATTCCCACTCGGTTCATGGGACCCCCTTAGGCTGAAGAAATTTTTTTATACTTATTGTCATTTGAGTATAGCAACGTGTTTTAAAAGAAGAAGAAAATATATTGAATAAACAGCGCTATTTTTGGACAAGTTAAGCCTATTTTTAAAATTATTTTTTGTTTTTACACAGAAAATGCCAAAAAGTTTTTAGTTTTTTTATTGGCCTTTTTTATGCATGGTTCCGTATATGGCGCATTTAAAGTCATTCTTTTTTCATTTTCTAAAACCTGATTTTTTTAGTTTTTAAAATCTTTTCTTTAAAAATCAAATACTCAACACCCATGAAAGATCCTCACTATACTCATACATATATAACAAAATAAGGGGAAAGCATGACCATTCGAGTAGGAATCAACGGCTTTGGTCGCATCGGTCGATTAGCGTTACGGGTGTGCTTGCAGCAAAAAGATATTCAGGTCGTGGCTATTAACGATCTTATGAGCAGCGAATACATGGCATACCTGTTACGTTATGACTCTACCCATGGTCAACTGCGCCAAGACATTCATTTTAAAGAACATTTTTTGCTGGTGAATGATCAAACTATCAATGTCAGTCATGAAGCTCACCCCGCTTCTTGCCATTGGGGAGAACACCAATGCGATGTTGTGCTTGAATGCACAGGACTCTTCACAACCTTGCAATTGGCTTCTGGTCATTTGCAAGCGGGTGCGAAACGCGTTGTCATTAGCGCCCCATCGGCAGACGCCCCCATGTATGTTATGGGTGTGAATCATCAACAGTATCAAGCTGAACAATTAGTAATTTCTAATGCCAGCTGTACCACAAACTGCTTAGCGCCACTGGCCAAGGTTGTGCACGATAAATGGGGCATTGAAGAAGGCCTTATGACCACAGTACACGCAGCCACAGCCTCCCAGCGCACTGTGGATGGTGCAATTGAAGGGGACTGGCGTGGTGCCCGCTCCATGGGTAACAACATTATCCCAAGTTCCACCGGTGCAGCAAAAGCCGTAGGCAAAGTGATTCCAGAGCTCAACGGCAAACTCACCGGCATGGCGTTTCGTGTTCCCACTACCGATGTTTCTGTCGTAGACCTTACCGTGCGCTTGAAAAGCCCTGCTACATTTGAAGAAGTTAAAGCGGAAATTCAACGGGCCAGCGCCAATGAATTAAACAATATTCTGGCCTATACCGAAGATGCTGTGGTCAGCAGTGACTTTATTCACGATGCCCACAGTGCGATTTTTGATGCCAGCGCCTGCATTGCACTCAGTGATCATTTTATAAAACTGGTTGCTTGGTACGACAACGAATGGGGTTATGCCAATCGCTTGGTAGACCTTGCGCGCCTTACTGCCCTGCATAGCGACACATAAAACAATGGATACCGATAAATTAGAAAGCATTGCATTATTCCCTATACCTAATTGCGTGGTTTTTCCTGGCATGGTGTTTCCCCTGCATGTGTTTGAGCCAAGATACCGCAACATGGTACAACAATGCCTTGAGGCCAAAATGCCCATTGCCATTTGCCATACCGAAAAAGTCATTCATGAAGTTGAGCCCGCCGAAAGCAAAAAAGAAGTCCTGAATAAAAACCAAGACACCTACAAGCCTTTTCCCATTTTTAGTGCAGGCTTGTGTGAACTGGTAAGCACCTCCAATGATGGCCGCTTACTGATTAACGTATATGTAGATCGACGTTTAGAATTAATCGAAGAAATACAAACTCTACCCTATACTATTGCCAAGTGTCGGCCGTATCTGGATACGGTTTTGAATGCCGATGAGATTGAAGCTGCTGAATTATTAAAAGATAAAATACTCCACCGCCTCATTGCATTCGCCGGTAATGATCAAGATGTTATTGCGCGATTAGAATCCGACGAGTGGCAAAAAAAACCGGCTCAAGCCTTTAGTTTTGAAGTGTTCTCCATTATTCAACTTGAAGCGGATTTGCAGCAAAGTATTTTAGAAGATCGCTCTGCCTTATCGCGCTTACAAACCGTTTTAAATGTTTTAAACGAAAAAAATTAAACCATCCTGTAAATGTATTTTCCTCTCAATAAAGATTGGCAGCTGAATATTAATAACATGCATAAACCACTATGCACCAAATCCATTTAACTTATGAAATTGTAAGCGCTACTCTAGATTCACAATAAACACATAAGGTGGATCAAAGATGCTGGATTTCACAGACAAGGTGGCCATTGTTACCGGTGGCAGTAACGGTATTGGACGCGCTACAGCGTTAGCCTTTGCCAAGCACGGTGCCAGTGTCATGGTAGCAGACATCGATCATATAGAGGGCGAAGCCACCGCCCAACAAATTCGTGCCAACGGCGGCAATGCCACCTTCATGGTATGCGACGTCACAAAAGAAGCCGATGTACAAGCACTCGTGGAAGGCACCTTAGCGTCTTATGGCAAACTGGACTTCGCCTTTAATAACGCCGGTATCGAAATCGAACACAGCAAACTGGCCGATGGTGAAGAATCCACCTTCGATGCCATTATGAATGTAAACGTTAAAGGGGTGTGGTTATGTATGAAGCATCAAATTCCCGCCCTATTACAAAATGATGGCGGTGCCATAGTGAATACTGCATCCGTAGCGGGCTTGGGTGCCGCTCCTAAAATGGCCATATACAGTGCCAGCAAACACGCCGTCATAGGTTTAACCAAATCCGCTGCAGTGGAATACGGTAAAAAAGGCATTCGCGTGAATGCCGTATGCCCTGCTGTCATTGATACGGAGATGTTTCGCCGTGCGGCTGAATCTGATCCACGTAAAGCAGAATTTGTGGCGGGTATGCACCCAGTTGGGCGTATTGGGCAAGTTGAAGAGGTGGCGGCCGCGGTTATGTATTTATGTTCCAATCAATCTGGTTTTACCACGGGTATCGCGCTGCCGGTGGATGGGGGACACACCTGCGCATAAATCGCTTGGCATGGCCGACTAACGATCGGCCACTGCCATAAAAATCATCTGTCCTTCCCCAAGCAAATCCGATTCAATCACCAGATCTAAACGTTTGTGCTTCGCAGTTTCCCCAAGCTTTTCTAAACGCTCAGAAGGCTTACTGATCACATGCACGCTCTTAGCCTCTAAAGGCCCTTTTGCAATAGGATCATAAAATAACGACGCAAACCCTGTCATCATTTGTTGAATGGCATCCAGATGACTTTGTTCTAGGTTCTTGGCTTCAATAATCTGCGCCGCCTGAACCGCTCCATCCTTACCTGTTGCACCGCTAAAAATTGCCGCCCCATGAATATCCAGAATACACATGGCTTTGGCTGAGTTCTTATGGGGCTGGCTAAAAATAGCAATCACATAAGGTAAGTTGTCATAGTTCAATGCCAAAGAATGGGAGCGCTCCACCACTAAATGATTAAGGGAAAGGTTTTTCATAAGCGCATTTAATTTGCCTATAGTCGGCAACTGCAAGTTTTGAATCTTACCCTCATTGGCTTTTGCTTTAGCTTTTTGCTTTTTGAAATCCGCAGCGTTGTCCACTGGGTTATCTTGAAATAATGCGGTTAGTGCCTGCTGCAATTCACGATCTTCAAAGGGTTTATGTAAAACAAACGCAGCGCCAGCTTCTTGCGCCTGCTTGATTAAGCGTGTATCAGTCTCTGTGGTAAGCATGCCAATTTTTAAGTCTATCTTACGGGATTTGATCTCTTGAATTAATTCAAAACCCGTCATATTCGGCATGTGCCAATCCGTAATCACCACCTCCGGCTCCCAGGAATCAATCACATCTAATGCCTGAACACCGTCGATAGCCATTTTAAAATCATTATCATTGTACCCAGCCTTCGCGAGACTGCGTTTGATAATACATTGCATAGCCAGGCTATCATCCACGATTAGAAACTTCATTAACGGCAAATAGCCCCTATTTAGACTTAACTATAATTATAGATAGGTATCCCTATTATGCAGGTTTGCGGCTCAGCCCTATATTCCCCTGTTTTAAGCTACCTAAACCTATTAAAAGCTCCCCTGATAGGCGAAAAATGAATACAGCTCAACTCATCATTGTTCAACTAGCCATGGTCATCATAACGATAGCCATACTAGCGGCGGCAATATGGCGAAAAAAGTCTCAGGAAATCAATGAATTAGATGATGTAAATCAAGCTCTGCTTAGTCAAATAGAAGAGCTACAAGCCCTCAATGATGATCGCAGCGCACTACAAGAGCACGTAGCTGAAGACTTTCAGGATATGAATGATGCCGTCGAGGTAGAAGTCACTGACAACCTAGAATACACCGCCAACAACATCACAGATTTGTCCGATCTGGTGCAAGAGAACCAACAGCTCATACAAGAAACTGAAGATCACCTTAAGCATGAAAAGCCGGATATTGAAGCGGCTCTGCAAGAACTCACCAAGCTGAAAAGCCTATTAGACAAGGCAGAGAAAAGCATAGATAAGCACAAGAAAAAGCTCTCTAAATCTGAAGATAACAGCAAAGAGCTTAAGGCTAAAATGCGCGATTTATCCAAAAAGATTCTTACGATGAACAGCCTAGAAGTGAGCGAGGGGCGACTAAAAAAAGATAAGACTCGCTTAATGGAGCGCATCTCTCAACTAAAAGATAAATACGAAAGTCAAAAAGTCATCGAGAAGAATTTGAAGAATGAACTAAAAACCAGCTTTCGCGCCAGCGAAGTGCAAGCTATTCGCGACAACTTAAAACAAACAGAAGAAAAATTAAAACAGACCATGATCGAAAAAGCGTTCATTGAACAACACTTTTTAGAACTGGCCCATGATCAAGATCCAGCAGAGTTAGATAAAGAATTAAAACGGGTTAAGCGTGAACTGAAACAATTAGAAAAAGGCATCATCGACATGAGTAACGAGTTAGATAGCTAACCCTTCACTCCGGATCAAAGGTTTTTACACCACCCGTTTCCTGAAACGCCATGGCACAATTCTTACAAATACACGCTTTACGTTTTTTATCATTGGGGACTTGATCTAATAAAGCCTGAGGAAACTGTATATCCGGGTCATTACACCAACAGGTCTTCTGCGTATCCGCCGCTCCAAGATTCACACAATGATTTTTCTGTTGGCATAACGGACACATTAGCGGGTCAACAAAATCATACATAGATATTTTCCTCAATGCTCACACCGTTTAGAAACCACAATCAGTTAGAAGTTTGCACCAATACCAAAATACCAGCCATTATAGTCACTGCCTGAAAATTCATCGATAACATAGGAGTTTTTATCATTTGCATCCTCTGCGAGAGAGTCAGACATAAACCAAATTCCTCTAACACCTGTTTGAGCAAAAATTTGGGCGCCTCCAGAAGACACGTTAGCCACCCACATATAACCCAAATTAAATTCGAAACTCAGTATTAGATCACTAGAATAACTATCCGCTTTATCAAAATCCGTTCCATATAAATCATTGATTAATTGCTCTTGTCTGCCAGAGCTCTCTACTTCGTAATTATTCAATAAAATAAAGAAGCTACCGATAATGCCACTATGAAATCCTGCTCCTTTATTAAAGGCTTCATATAGCCTCACCTCACTGCCATCTATACCATAATAAAAACTAGTAGAGGTTGTTTTACCATATGGATCAATCGTTGATCCCCAAACCTCTTGATCTTGATATGTGTAAGTTCCCAAAGGGTTACTAGGACTATAGGATGTACTACTGATATTAGGGTCAATTTTACGAGATAATAAAATTGGAGAGTTCATCTCGTAGCGATTAAAACCAACAACACTTTGCATACCAGCATTCCATGCAAATGCAAATTGCACTTTATCAGCCACATAATCTAGTTTGATATCCTCATTCGAGGTAATCATGATTTTTTCAAGACATGAATATTTTGAACGAGAACACACTGTTGGAAGGCTCTGACCAGCTTGCACATATAAATCTGAATTCGTATTAGCATTGATAAAGCTAGCCTTTGCCTCGCCCGTTTCATGAATAATAGTAATCCCTCTCCACTTCAAACCAGCTGATAATTTATCACGATCATTTTCTGATGATACAAGTGTACTTACATCTATTGAGAAACCTTTATACACTGGTGAGCGATAACGCACTTCTTTAGTCTCAAAAACAATTTCTTCTTTGAATGCCGTTTCAAACCACTCATCTGTCACTTCATCAGTACTCGGCATCCCCGATGTCATTTCATATTGAGTAATAGAGGAAAGTGATTTATCGTAAAAATCCCCCCAACTTAAAGTCGATGTAAATAAGACTAAATAAAAAAATACAAAGCTCTTTAATTTCATTGTTAAATCCATGATCACTCATTAATTGGGCGAATTATATACAATATGTCATTAATAAACTAATTACCATCAGCACTGAATGCAGATTACAATAGATCAACTACACCCATAAGCAAAAACCCCAAGCTGGTAACAGCTTGGGTTTTCGTTTTCACGAGCAACACATTAATGAGCTATTCATCATCCTTACGCATCACTTCGATGCTGGAAACATTTTGGAAACCGCGCGGCAGCTTGTTGCCACGACGGCCACGCTCCCCTTGGTAATGCTCTAAATCCGCAAACTTCATTTTCACATGACGCTTGCCAGAATTCACGATGAGCATATCCCCTTCTTTCATCAAGGATAATCCAATCAGGGTTTCACTGCCGCTGGTGCCAAGATTAATAATCTTATT
>JBFEWA010000159.1:0-7041 GCA_041546605.1 Bermanella sp. | reverse complement strand
AACCAATTTCCACAAATTGATCACAGTGTTGTCTATGGGGTGCAAATCCCAAATAGCGATGGTCGTGCGGGCATGGCCGCCATTACATTAAACACTGAGTTGAATCAGTTTGATCTCAACCGTTTCAGTGAACACGTTAAGAGCAAACTGCCAGGCTATGCTGTCCCTATGTTCTTACGCATCCGAGAACAACAAGACATCACCGGCACATTTAAATATAAGAAAGGTGATTTGAAAAAAGAAGGCTTCAATTTTGAAGTATTCAATGAGCCTGTATTTGTACTGCTTCCCAACCAGACACAGTATCAACCACTAGACAAACAGACGCTCAGTCAACTGAACCTTGGTACGGTACAGGTTTAATATTTCACCTGTACCTCAAGGGAGGTACAGGTTTATTATTTCCATCCAAGCAGAATCCTGATCCATGTTCGCCAGCACGCTCTGAATAAACTCAAATACGGCTGGCTGATTTTTTGTCACCATTATTTTCACCTGATAGACACCACTAGGTTTAGGGCTCACAAACAGTTTATGTTGAATACCTAGCAATTGACTATAAAACTTCAAGGGTCCCTCATTGACAATAATGGCATCCAAATCCCCTTTTTCGTATAGCCGTTTAAGGTTTTCTAAATCCCCTTGAGCATCCACGCGCTGTGCCAAATTATCGCTCACCAAGGCGTCTAGAACAGGATAGGTATAGCCTTTTATGCCACCTATACGCTTACCTTTATAGTCTTCATTCTGTGAAAAGATAAATGGCTTACTATTCAGGGAAACAATTTCATCTCTTAATGTTAATACCTCTTCACTCCAAAAGAATTTACTTTCCTCAGGATCATCAAACCAAATTGGATTAACAAAGAGAACCACAGCTGGCTGCTGATTTTTTAATCTCAACTGCAAGCTATCCATTGAAACTACGTGAATTTTAAACTGGTATTTCCCATCACTGGCATTTGACAGGTATCGAGCAAAAGCAAAACTCAAACCAATCGATTTTTCTTGACTCACCACCATGGGAGGAAATTTATGATATTCATAAATATCAACCTGCACAGGTGAAGACGATACAACCTGTGCAGAGATCAACAGGACGCTAATCAAACATAAGCGAAGGCACTTAATAGAAAAATACAACTCCATTTCTGCCTTATAAAATGAAATTAGAGACTTGTTTAGTCAAGTTATCAGATTGATCATTAAGCCCTTTAACGGCATTACCGATAGCCTTAGCACTCAGCTGAGCACTTTGACTCAACTCATTCACCCCTGTGAGGTTACTATTTATCTCATCAATTACAGATGTCTGTTCTTCAATTGCGGAAGCCACTTGCAAGATACGATCACTGATACTCACCAGTGAAACTGAGATATTCGATAAGTTCTCTTCTGATTTTCTTGCGTACTCTACGGTTGATGTGGCTCTGTCTTGACCTTCTTTCATACTTTCAACCGCACGATTCACACCATTACGCAGATTCTCAATCATGTTATTAATGTCACCCGTTGATTGCTGCGTTTTACTCGCAAGGGTTCGCACTTCATCGGCAACCACAGCAAAACCACGCCCCTGTTCACCAGCGCGTGCCGCTTCAATGGCCGCATTCAATGCCAATAAATTCGTTTGCTCTGCAATGCCTTTAATCACATCCAATACCGATGCAATATTGGTTGTCTCTTCTACTAATTCCTGAATCACCAATCCTGAGTTACTCACATTCTCAGCCAGTGATTCAATCTCTTCCATTGCACGTCTGAAATCCGTGGCCACTTGTTTGGCGGTTAAATCCGATTGTTTCGCTTCTTCAGAAACCTGTTGTGTATTATTCGACACCTCTTGTATGGCCAATCCCATTTCATGATTCGCCGTGGACACCATTTCCATGGACCGAGCGTATTGCTCACTATTGGCTAGGCTATCTTGAGCCCCTTCTTTTAAATGACCACTGGCACCATTCACTTCCAAGGCCACTGTTTGAATATTCTTCATCAAGGATTGCATACCGGATAAGAACTTATTAAAGCTATGAGAAAGGCGTCCAATTTCATCATTGCCTAGCCTAGGCATTCTTTTGGTTAAATCCCCTTTACCACTGGCTAGCTCATCCAAAGATGCGGATAAATTATTTAGTGGGCCTATGATCATTCGAGGGAAGAATATCGCCACACAGGTGATTAAAACAACCGCCACCAAAACAAGAACAACGGTACTGGTCATAGCTTGACGTTTTGTTTCCACCGTATGTTTTTGTAATTTTGCCGCTTCAACTCCTAGCTTTTCTCCTAAGGCATCCAATTCATCACGCATGGATTCAAAGACCTTATCCAAGCTATCGGTACTTAATTGAGTGGCAACATCTGCCGATATTGAGCCATTTTTTACCTTTTGCACCATGGATTCAGTCTGAGGACGCCAATTATTAAATGCCTTTAAAAAATCTTCTGCCGCCAAACGGATCTCAGGTTCAATCTTTAAGTTACTGACCTTCTTAACCCTGTCTTCTACCTGTTGGATGTTCTCCTTGTGCATTTTAAAGTAGCTATCAGAGGCTAGGCCAAGTGCTATGGTACGTTCTGCAATTTGTGCCTGATACAAATCTCGATCCGCATTAAGCACCAATTCAATCCCTGGAATGTACTCCTCATTAATATGCGAGAAGTCCTTAGAAATTCTATCCATATCCTTAATTTGCAAAGCGGAAAGGACGATCAAAAGCGCACCAATCACCGCGATTGGTAGACGCAATTTCTTAGCAAGCCCTAAATCTGACCATTTCATGATGTATCTCCATTATCAATACATTCAGAATAGTTGAGGCAGGGCTTTAATCAACATACACGCATTGAGCTATTACCAATGAATTTGGCAGCTTTTATCCTTGAATAGCCCGGAATCGCCACATAGTCTAATGTTTAATTAGAGCGAACTAGATATAGTTAAATCACCTACTCTCAGCTGGCTTATTAGCACCCATGTCCGAACTTATCCATTATTCCAGCGACGATGACTGCCAACATTGCCTGCATTTTTTTGCCTCTCAGGAAGAGCAAGCCAAGACGCCTATCATATTGCTATTTCCTGCTATGGGAGTGAAAGCCCCTTACTATTTCAAGTTGGCGGAAAGTTTTAATGACTGCGGTATACACTTTGCCTGCACCGATTTAAGGGGGAATGGCCCATTACACAAGCAACCCTCTTGGCAATATAACTTCGGCTACGCAGAAATGCTCAAACTAGACTGGCCTGCCGCCATCCAAAAGATCAAGCAACGATACCCATCCAATCCATTGTATTTAATGGGCCATAGCTTAGGCGGGCAATTAAGCGCCTGTTACGCGGCTATGAATCCCAATGATATTGACGGCGTTATCATTATCGCGGCAGGAAATGTCCATTATAAGGCGTACCACCACAAGTGGCGCACTCTATTCGGCACGCAGTTTCTGTCTTTAAGCAGCCAGTTGTTTGGCTACTTACCTGGGCAAGCCCTTGGTTTTGCTGGTCGAGAAGCCCGTCAGGTAATGCGAGATTGGGCTTACAATGCAAGAACGGGGCGCTATCGCATCAAATTAAAGACTGGCTATCACCTATTGGATGGCTATCTAACTCAATTAAAGCGCCCTGTGTTAGCCATCAGCTTTGATGGTGACAAACTCTCACCTCACAGCTCCATGGTGAAACTATTGGATAAAATGCCATGTGCACCTAAGCAACATATTCGCACCAGCGCACTGGAAATGGAAGTACCCGAACTAGGACATTTTAGTTGGGTTAAACACACGGAAAAGCTGGCGCCAAAAATCAACAAATGGATTCAACAACACAGTGTCCCTTGACCTTTTCACCCTGGGCTTTCTTACCATAGCCACCATTGGCACCAGTGGATTGGCGGCAGTTTTAGGTCAAGGTGGCGGACTCATTCTATTTGCTATTTTGGCCATGTATATTGAGCCGCCTTTATTAATTGCCTTGCACGCAGTCATTCAAACCGTCAGTAATGGCAGTCGCGCCGCATTAGCCACACCCCATATCCAATGGCCCATCATTCGCCCTATTTTAATTGGTGTGATCCTAGGTGCACTGGTTATGGTGCCTGTAATCAACGAAATAAACTGGCAATGGATGACGCCTGTTATGGGAATATACATTTTGTACATGACTTGGGGGGCTGGCATAAAACTGCCTTTTACTTTACCTTCGCCCCTTCTTTCCACTGGAATTGCGCAAGGCAGTTTAGGTATGGCATTGGGGGCGACCGGCCCGCTTACTAATGCTCTATTGCTGGCCAAAGGATTAAATAAAGACAGTATCGTGGCCAGCAATGCCGTCATCATGAGCATCAGCCACATTATGAAAATTCTGCTATTTTCAGTGTTAGGCATCGCCTTAGTGGATCATTTACTTATTATCATCAGCTTAAGCTTGGCCGCCATTCTTGGCTCATTCATCGGCAACCATTTACGCAGCAAGCTCCCTGAGCATCATTTCAAAATACTGTTTAAAGTTATACTCAGCCTCTTAGCCTTTCGATTAGTACTGTCTAATTTCGCTTTTTAGGCCATAAATGTCATTGAAGTGTCATGCTCCCAACGCACACTTTGCCCATGACGTATCCATCAACACAACTCCTAGCCCTCTGTTCAAACCGTTTTTTTCCCGCTATGCTCACAAAAAAAGATAACGGTATAAATATGAGTAATTTTGATCTTGTGCAACGCTTTGACACCTTGGTCGAAATGACGGCTACCCTGTGTCACCAGATTCGCACCCAGCACCAAGGCTTTTGGCTGCCATTAACTCAAAACGAACAAGCCCAAGGCATGTCCGAACTGGATAAAGCCTGTCAGATCCTGCAAGATTTTTGGTATCAAGACGGCCAAGATGGCCGAGAAACTCGCAGCTGCTTTGGCTTCATTGCGCTACCAGACGAAGTGCTAACCCTTGCCGAGCAAATTAACCAACACAAAACCCAGCTCAAGCACACGATTCAAGCCCTGCAAAAATCCAACAAACAACAGTGGCTTGAAATGAAAGGGCAGCTCAGTCGCCGCCACCCTTCTTTACAAGAACAGCTGCATTTTTCTGGCTTGAGCCGATTACACATTAAACAAACTTGGCGCACCATTCCCGTGATCCCGCGAACACCCATTCGTATCGGTTTTAACTGGTATCACTCAGGGCGCAGCATTCAAAAGATGACGGTACAGCAAGCTTATGATGCGTTGGCGAAATTAGACACCGCAAGCCCGCACATACAAACGCAATTGGCGGCTGTTTCTAAACTGGCAAGTCACACCCCACTGGCCAAAGTACAAAACCTAGCACCCACTATGCGGGCTAATTTGTTTTTTGAAGATGGTGACGGCCCTCTGCGTCAGGCCATGAATATTTCATTACCCATATTGTTCAAAGCAAACAAAAAGCGCATATTACCTCAACATAACGACCCTGATAGTGCGCCGCCTATGACGCGACAACGAGCGGTTCGCAGTGACCGTAAAATTGAAGATGACGCATTTTTACCCAGTATTCGAGTACACAGATATACTTCTTAAATCAGCAATGACAGATGCATAAGATGATGGAAATTTATGGGCACAGAGGCGCCAAAGGCGTCGCAATGGAAAACAGCTTAGCGGGCTTTCAATTAGCCGCCAGTCAAGGTATTGATCGCTTTGAGCTGGACGTAAGACTCAGCAGTGACGGTCAACTCATGGTGGTGCACGATGAAAAACTCATGCGCTTAGCCAATAGCCAACTTAAAGTCAGCAAAAGCACCGCACAAACCTTAGGCAACACACATCTTGTGGGCACCCAACAAGGCATCCCCACACTTGAACAAGTGGTCGCTGCCTGCCCTCACGTCGTGCATTGGCAATTTGAAATCAAAACCCTCACAACCCACCCTGGTTTTTTACAACCCATGGCGCAGCTTATTGAGCATTTTCAACTACAAGACAAAGTGGTGATCACCTCAAAACACATTGGTATTTTACGAGCATTCAAACACAGCTTACCGCACATAGAAAGAGGCTATGTACAAGAGTGGCCACTGCCCAATGGCCTACGTACCGCATTAAGCTTAGAGTGCACACACTTGTGTTTAAACAAAAGCTTAGCGCGAGAAAGTTATACTAAAAAAGCACAAAAGAAAGGACTGAAAGTCAGCGTATGGACTGTAAATGATGCCGATGATATGTGTCGCTTTTATCGCAATGGCGTGGACAGCATCATCAGCGACTTCCCTCAAGCGGCTCGCGAAGTTCTCACACCACTGACAACAAAAAATTAGCCGTAACATGAACACACTATACATCACAGGCGCTGGCGTCAGCGCCGAAAGTGGCATTCCGACCTTTCGCGGACGTGATGGTTATTGGACCATTGGCAGCCAAAACTACACCCCAATGGAGATGGCCACTCGCGCCATGTACACCCGTCAGCCGGCAGAGTTTCTTGCTTGGTATTACCACAGATTTGCCAGTTATCGTCATCATGGCCCAAACGATGTTCATCACTGGCTGGCAGATAAAAATCTAATCACACAAAACATTGATGGCCTAGACGGTAAAGCGGGTAATAAAGATTACATCGCCATCCATGGGCGACTCGACAAAATGACAATCTTCCATGAACAAGGTGACGATGTGGCCATACTGGATGCTCCTTGGGATAAGGTCGATGAATCGCAATTAACACATTCGCTACTGGAAATTTTTCACATACAAGAGCAGCCCAAACTCAACCAAAGCTTTAAGCCCTATGTTTTATTGTTTGATGAGTTTTACACCAATCTTTATCAAATAGATGAAGCGCAACAACGTATGAATGCGGCCGATAAGATGGTTTTCATGGGAACATCATTCAGTGTCAACATTACAAATATTGCACTGGATATTGCCATGAAAAATCAAATTGAAGTGGAAGTAGTAGACCCTGACCCGGTCATTTTGCCCTACAAAAATGTCCATTATTTTAAAGGCAAAGCGCTCGACTATATTCAGCAGCAAGGCTAACTAAATACTTGCGTATTT
>JBFEWA010000087.1:0-10018 GCA_041546605.1 Bermanella sp. | reverse complement strand
TTGTGGAGTGAGCAAAATATGACCCACGAAGGCAAAAAACAATTGGCCAGCCGTAGCCAAGGAGATGATGCGGCGGCCAATGCGGCGTATCAATCCGGCTTGGTATTTTTAGGACTAGCAGAATTGCCCATTATTGATATGCGCCATTATTTAGATCATCAGTTAGATATGCATCATTCTATGGCATCGTTTATTTCTCGGAAACGTATTGAACACGCCATGGGGAATAGTGAGCATCAGTTGATTTGGATGATGGAAAAAGACAACAATTTATCGCGCAAGGAATTAATAAGAAGTTTGCCCATAGACGATGCTTTAAGGGTATTGGATCAATGGATTTTTAATATCAAAGCCAATCCAGATAAGACCCTAGCGGAAAATCGCCCAGTGTCGGCCAATGATCGGTGTTACGACAAAGAGCATAAAATCATTGATGATTCTCAGGGCACTTGGGACGGTCGCTGGAATCAAAAAGTAGCAGGGCCTTGCCAGCAACGCTTCCCTCATTTTGCACAGTCTCGCTATGTGGCGGGGGAAAGCATTTACGGGGATACCTTAATTTGTGAGAAGCAAAGTGTGGCACAAGCTATCGAGTCAGGGGTGTATGGTCGAGTAGACATCAAACCCTTCCAATCTCAGTTGGAGCAAATTTTCCCTGCAGGAGTTTGTCGCTATCCACAGGCCGCCAATGAAAAGGTCAGTCGCTTATTGAAAGTGATAAAGCAGGAAGAGACCCAGCCAGCTCGTTCATAAAATTTAAGGCAGGTTGCGTGGCTTAAGTTAAGTGTTCGGGTATGACTAGGTTTACCACAACTAAGATGGCGGCTATAAAACATATGACAAAGATTAATGCCGCCACTACATACACAATGGGGTTGGTGGCGTTGAGGTCACGCTCCATGTTTCGACGCTTTTGCACGCCGAATGCAGCTGCCATGATGCTAAGAAGGGCCGTTATGAGGCCTATTTTCTTGGATTTATCTTCCATGTTGCTACCTAGGTTTTGACCGTCAGTGAAGCATGGTTCACAGGGTACCCTTCATGCTCTAACCATGCAAAGGCTTCTGCTTCATTGGAGAAAAAGCGGCGCTCAAAGCCGGGAATGTTATTAGGTATCATGCGTTCCAGTTGGAACGCTTTGAGTTTATTTGGGGCAAATACCAAGGCCACCCGCTTTAGCCCGCGAGGCCCAGCCCAGGCGCCAAGTTGTAAAATACTGCGCTCAGTTTCAGGAGGGGCGAGTCCCCAGCTATCTAGGTAAGCAATATGAGCCCATTCTCCTTTAATCAGGGGCTGGGCTACCTTTTGAAAAGCCTCTACATATTCTATGGCGAATTCAATATTTGATTGCTCGTACACCCGGGTAAGCAAGACACGATTATCCAGCCATATATCGAAATTACCATGTGCATCCATAGGCGCCCTCCTGATAGGTTAAATATAGGCCAAAAACTGTGATTCAGGCTTTTAGCCTAGGGTGTTGGCTGATATAGTACCGGCTTTATTATTTTGCTTAGGAATATCAGGGTGACGGTTTTACTTATCCCTAATCGATTGAATATTGGCCTACATGCCAAACGATGGCTTTAGCAGGGCGCGCGAGCTCCTTGCAAACAGCCGTAGCCTCTGCGTCCTGCCTGCCCCAAACTACACTCTATTTGTTTTTATATAAGTATTAGGATCAAGATCCATGACACCAGAATTGTATACTGAGTTGTCTGAGCAAGGCTTCAATCGTATTCCGGTTTTCCAAGAAATTTTAGCCGACCTCGACACCCCGTTAAGCACCTACTTGAAAGTGGCCCAAGGGCCGTACTCTTATTTATTGGAGTCGGTACAAGGTGGCGAAAAGTGGGGGCGTTACAGCATGATCGGCATGCCATGTAAACGCGTGTTGAAAGTGCGAGCCAATCAAGTACAAATCCTCGAGCACGAGCAAGTGGTCGAACAGCATGACGTGGCTGATCCCTTGGACTTCATTGCTCAGTACCAGTCTCAATTTAAAGTGGCTCCAGTGGAAGGTTTGCCTAAGTTTGACGGCGGCTTAGTGGGTTACTTTGGCTATGACGTAGTGCGTTATGTGGAGAAGCGCCTAGCGGAATCCACCCCAGAAGACGACATTAACAACCCAGATATTTTGTTGATGCAATCTGAAGAAGTCATGGTGTTCGATAAC
This sequence comes from Bermanella sp., assembly GCA_041546605.1. GTDB lineage: Bacteria > Pseudomonadota > Gammaproteobacteria > Pseudomonadales > Oceanobacteraceae > Bermanella. Next base: position 7,842 of record JBFEWA010000087.1, on the reverse strand, counting down.
CTAAGCGGCAAGTTGTTCTTCATTGTATTAGCCAACACAGATGACGCCGATGGCTTTGAAAAAGCCAAACGTCGCATCACCATTATGCGCGGGCAAATCCGTCGTGCTTACCAAGGTCAAATTGGTCAGCCATTGATTCAACCTCGTGAGGTGGCCGAAAGCGATTTTGTTTCCTGTTATGGGGAGCAGGCTTTCATGGAGTCAGTGGATAAAATCAAAGAATATGTTTTAGCCGGTGACATCATGCAGTGTGTGATCTCACAGCGCTTAAGCACGGACTTTCATGGACATCCGTTGAATTTATATCGTGCCTTGCGCACCTTAAATCCAAGTCCGTACATGTATTTTATGGATTGTGGTGATCACCATGTGGTGGGTTCTAGCCCTGAGATTTTAGCCCGCTTTGAAGACGGCACCATTACCGTTCGCCCTATTGCCGGTACTCGCTACCGCGGCCAAACCCCAGAGCAAGATTTGGCACTAGAAAAAGAATTGCTGAGTGATCCAAAAGAGATTGCCGAGCACCTTATGCTGATTGACCTTGGGCGCAACGATGTGGGCCGTGTGAGTAACATGGGCGAAGTGAAAGTAAGTGATCAAATGGTGGTAGAGCGCTATAGCCATGTGATGCACATCGTGAGTAATGTGGAAGGTCAGGCTAAGCCGGGTATTACCTCTATGGATGTGTTAAAAGCCGCTCACCCAGCGGGCACCTTAAGTGGCGCACCAAAAATTCGTGCAATGGAAATCATTGATGAGTTCGAGCCGGTAAAACGTGGCGTGTATGGCGGCGCTGTGGGCTACCTAGGTTGGAATGGCAACATGGATACGGCCATTGCCATTCGTACCGCCGTGATTAAAAACAAAAAGATTTATGTGCAAGCCGGAGCCGGTGTCGTTGCCGACAGTGTGCCGCGTCTTGAGTGGAAAGAAACCATGAACAAAGCCCGTGCCGTGATGAAAGCCGTGGCCATGGCTGAATCGGGATTGGATAACTAAGCATGAACACCAGTGGTCTTCAACAGCGCTTTTTAGCCTTGCGTAGTAATAAAGGCTTTGAATTATTCGTTGTGGGTGTGATTTTGTTTTCTGCTGTGGTAGTCGGAGCAAAAACCTATAACTTACCGCCCACCATGCTCAGCGTGGTTGCATGGCTGGATCATTTTATTACGGTGATTTTCTTAATCGAAATCATTGTGCGGTTTTTAGGGGAAGCCAATAAACGCGACTTCTTTAAGAGCGGTTGGAATATTTTCGACACCATTATCGTGGTGGCCAGCTTAGTGCCGGTGGATGAAAGTGAAATGGCGTTCATTGGGCGATTGCTGCGCATCTTCCGCGTGCTGCGTATGGTGTCCATTATTCCGGAATTGCGTGTATTACTAAACTCCTTATTAAAAGCGTTACCGCAACTGGGCTATGTCATGTTGTTGATGTTTATCATCTTCTACATTTATGCCGCCATTGGAGCCACGCTTTTTGCACCGATTAACCCAGAGTTGTGGGGAGATATATCAATTTCTTTATTAACCTTGTTCCGGGTTATGACGTTTGAAGATTGGACCGACGTCATGTACGAAACCATGACGGTGTATGGTTTAAGTTGGATTTATTACCTCACATTTATTTTCTTAACTGCGTTTGCGTTTTTGAACATGGTGATTGGTATCGTGGTGAGTGTCATCGAAAAAGAAAACGCCATGGAAGAGGCCGCTCATTCCACTGATCCTACCATGGTGGATTTGCATAACGAGATTCAAGAGTTGAAAGCCATGGTTGCTCAGTTGGCACAACACAATGAACCTAACAAAGGACAATCCTAATGTTATTAATGATCGATAATTATGATTCCTTTACTTACAACGTGGTTCAGTATTTTGGTGAGCTGGGCGCGGATGTAAAAGTGTTTCGCAATGACGAAATCACCATTGAAGAAATCGAAGCGTTAAACCCAGAGCACTTAGTGATTAGCCCTGGGCCATGTACCCCTAACGAAGCGGGTATTTCCGTAGAAGCCATCAAGCACTTTGCGGGTAAATTGCCGATTTTGGGTATTTGTCTTGGGCATCAAAGTATTGGTCAGGCTTTTGGTGGCAACATCATTCGTGCCGGACAAGTGATGCATGGTAAAACCAGTGAGGTGTATCATGAAGATAAAGGCGTATTCGCCAATTTGAATAATCCGTTTACCGCCACCCGTTATCACTCATTAGTGATTGAAAAAGAAACCCTGCCAGATTGTTTAGAAGTGACCGCATGGACACAGAACGAAGATGGCAGTATCGAAGAAATTATGGGTGTGCAACATAAAACCCTGCCGATCCAAGGGGTGCAATTTCATCCCGAGTCCATTTTGACGCAGCACGGGCACGACTTATTAAATAACTTTTTAAAAATGTCCGTTTAAATACAAACCACCTTCGGGTGGTTTTTTTATGATTGGGGTTTATGTTGAGTATAGATAAAGGGAAAGCCCATGGTGTTATTCACAACTAAACGATTACAAATTCAAGCCATGCAAGCACAGTACTGGCAAGCGGATGATCCTGTGACTCAGGCGTTGTTTCCTTTGTTGACCCCATCTGTGGTGGCGTACTTGCCGCCTTCAATGCAAGGTATCGATTCGCCCGCAGATTTGGCAGGATGGCTGCAAGATATGCAGGGGCAAGCACACATTATGTTGATACGTTCATTGGTACAATACGAGTGCTTGGGTATGGTGTACTTATCGCAGCAGGATGCGGTGGGGCACTTAGGTTATTGGCTTGGAGAGCCCTATTGGGGGCAAGGATTTGCACAAGAACTCTTAACTGGGTTAATAAAATGGGCAAAACAACAACCGGAGCTGCACCAGCTGAGCGGCGGGGTGGACGAGCACAATTTGGCCTCTAGTCATGTGCTCAACAAGTTAGGTTTTCATGAGGCGGCCACAGAGGCTGGGGTGAGCCATTACGTCTTAGATGTTGGATAGAAAAAACATGTTAAAACTCCGAGATATGAAAGGCTTGGGCCTGAAGACAGAGCAGCAACTGCAAGCCATAGGGGTAAATACCCCAGATGAGCTTAAACGCATGGGGGCTGTGCCTGTGTTTCTTGCCTTACAGCGTGCAAGTGATAAGCCGGTAAGTTTGAATTTCCTGTATGCCTTGGTGGGGGCTATAGAGGATAGGCACTGGCAAGAGGTGGCGAAACAGGAAAAGAGTCGTTTGATACAAGAATTAGAAGGGTATAAGGAATTCCATAAGCATAACCAAAAAAGTGGACCCGACTTCATTTGGTAGTTTTACTTCACTTGCGGGTGATTAGCATTGTCTATACTGAAAAAATCATCACGATATTCAGGACAATCCATGTCTCAGCCCATCGACATCAACAAACGCAAAACCCTCTCCACCTTGGTGCAAGCCGGAGCCGCCACCTGTTTGGCTGCAAAAGCGCCCTATGTCTTTGCCCGTAAAAAGCACACATTAAGAGTGCTTGGCACCCATGTGACCCTGCAAGAGCCCTTGCGCCAACAGGCTATGAAAGACCTGGGCATTGATGTGGTGTTTGAGCCCAAGGGGTCAGCGGCGGTACTGCAAAAAGCCTCCTTGTACCCAGAATCGTTTGATTTGTATGAGCAATGGTCTAACAGCATTAATGTATTGTGGCGTTCAGGTTCTATTCAAGGCATAGAAAAAAGCCGAATCACTCATTGGCATGAGATTAATGATCTTTCTAAAACCGGCAGGTTAACCCCCGAGGCAAAAATAGGTGCCGGGGATGCCCCCCATAAAATCTTGTTCATCCAAGACGATGGTGAGCTGGGCAGTCAAGAATCGGATGAAGTGAGCTTTTTACCTTACGTACATAATGTGGATTCATTTGGTTATAACACCCAAGTAATCAAGCCTGGCATTCCCTATGAAACCGAAAGCTGGGGTTGGCTTTTGGATGAAGCCTATGCTGGCAAAGTAGCCATAGTGAACGCACCTACCATAGGTATTTTTGATCTAGCATTGGCGGCACAAGCCAAAGGCTTGGTGCAATTTAAGGATATTGGCGCCATTACCAAGCATGAAATGGATCAGCTGTTTAATATTCTTATTAGGATGAAAAAGAATGGGCACTTCAGTGGTTTCTGGACGTCTGTGCCGGAGTCGGTGGATTTCATGGCATCTGGGCGTGTGGTTATTGAAAGCATGTTTTCCCCTGGGGTGTCATCTCTTAATGGTAAAGGCATTCCTGTGATTTATGCAGCCCCCAAAGAAGGCTATCGTGCTTGGCATGGCGTTATGTGCTTATCATCAGCCACGCAAGGCGCAGCAAAAGATGTAGCCTATGAATACATGAACTGGTGGTTGTCCGGCTGGCCCGGGGCGTTCATTGCACGACAAGGTTATTACATTTCCAACCCACAACGCTCTAGACCTCTGCTGGACCCAGCCGAATGGGATTACTGGTATGCAGGCAAGCCCGCTACAAAAGATTTAACCGGTACAGACGGAAAGGTGTCGGTTAAAAAAGGTGAGATTCGTACCGGTGGCAGCTACGAACAACGTTTTGGAAATGTGGCGGTATGGAACACTGTGATGCCCACATACGATTACAGCTTACAAAAGTGGTATGAGTTTGTGAGTGCTTAGGTGTGAGGGTTAATTTCAGATCACTTCATACACAAATGATCATCGCCCTATTTTTACTAGGGGCAACATTGCTCGCTCAACTCTTTGCTGCTCGTAATAATTTATCAACCCTTTCTTATAATCAAAGCAAGCTTATACATTCCTATGACAGTGTTAGCCTCATATATGAGCTTGAGCGAGATGTTATCGATTTGCAGCGTAACCTTCTTATTTTCAAAGAAACAGGTAGTGAGAGCTCAAAACAACAATTTAATCTTGTTATTGAACGTATTAATAACAAAATAAATCGTGTGAAAGAGGGTCAAGGTGAAAATATAACTAATGCCATTGATCCTAAATTATTCCAACGTATGGTTCAGCATATTAAGGATTATGAGGAGAGCTTTGCATCGTTTCTTCGTGCTAAAGAAAAGCAACAAGAGTTTGTTGGGCATATTTATGGTGATTTGCTAGCTATTGAGCAGATAAGTGAAAACAATAATAAGCCTCAAGAAATTAAAGACAAGATAAGAGGTTATATAGGGGATTTACGCCATGCTATAAGTTTTTACCTCAGTACACTAGACCCGTCGGATAACGGATATTTCAATAAGTCCTATGATGATATTATAGCTCTTGCAAAGGAAGAGAATTTAAAAAACATCCATCTATTATTAAAAGACATAAAAGTTGATTTTAGGCGATTAATTCAGATAAATAGAGGGTATTTATTTTTGGTTAATGTCGTGATGGCTGGATCGGCTAGCGAATTTTTATTTCTAACTAAAAAGATACGTGAAGATGCTGTTGTGAGCCAGGAGCAGATTTCTATTGATACCCTGAGATCTGAAAATAAAGTTAAAGATCAAAATTCTATTATTAGCGTTGTTTCCATTCTTATTGTTTTGGCCATTGCCACATTCTTATCCAAACAGATTGTTATACCAATTAAAAACATAACTAATGTTTTTTCCAGGATTTCTAGGGGAGGAACGGTTGATGGTATTCCAAATGTGAATCGAAAAGATGAGATCGGGGATTTAGCAAGGGCTGCGGAGTTGTTTCATAACAATAGTCAGCTAACTAAAAAACTGCTGGTCAGATCTCAGGATATGATTGCCAATCAAGAGGTGCTTAATATTCAGCTAGAGCAAGAAAAGAAACGAGCTGAACTGGCTGCGCAATCAAAGAGTATGTTTTTGGCCAATATGAGTCACGAAATTCGCACACCCATGAATGGTATTATTGGTTTAATTGACTTGGTTCTGAAAACTAATTTAACAAGTAAACAGCAGCGTTATTTGGAGCGAGTGGCCTACTCTGGAAAAATCATGATGAATGTCATTAATGATATTTTGGATTTCTCTAAGATTGAAGCGGGTAAAATGGAAATTGAAAAAATCGAATTCGATGTTAATCAATTGATTGAGAATATTATTTCATCTATTCAAGTGAAAATAGATGAAAAGAATTTAGATTTTAACATTTGGGTAGATAAAAGTGTGCCTAAAACTCTAATGGGTGACCCTCTTAGAATTAGCCAAATACTGCTCAATCTGTGCAGTAATTCTGTTAAGTTTACTGATTCAGGAAAAGTAGTAATTAGATTTACCTATGCCGATGATATGTTTGCTTTTGAAGTGCAAGATACGGGGATTGGTATGAATGCAGAACAGTTAGATAGTATCTTTGAATCATTTACTCAGGCAGACGGATCTATTAGCCGAAAATATGGTGGCACAGGTTTAGGTTTAACCATAGTTAAGCAGTTAATTAAGCTTATGGATGGCGATATTCAGGTTGAGTCTAAGATTAATCAAGGCACCACTATGCGTGTTAGCTTGAGTTGTGTCAGCAAAGGTAACGAAAAAACGCTACGGTCGGTTAATCAAGATGTATCGTGTATTGCCTATTATAGTGATGCTGAAAATCATGATTTTTATGAGTTGTTATTGGCATTAAATATACCTCTTAAATATTATTCTCAGGATGACCTTGAATCTGTATTCAAAGATGAAAGAAATGCAATGGTTTATGTGTCAAAGGCTATTAATAACTCATTTATTGATGTCATACTGGCTCAGCATGAGAAAGTTCTCATAGTTTTTGGTGCTGATAACCAAATAGAAAAAGAGCGTTTAAAATCCATTGATCATGTGGATGTATTGGTGCACCCATTTTCACCGAATCAATTCCAGTGGTTTGTTGAAAATGGGCTGAATATACAAAATCAAGTTATTCAAAACCCTCCCTCTGAACTGGTAGCTCAACACAAAGTGTTTGAAGGCCATGTTCTATTAGTTGAAGATAATCAAATTAATCAGCTGGTAGCAGGGGATATGCTAGAGAGCTTAGGGTTAACCTATGATGTGGCAGAAGATGGTGAGCAAGCCATAGATATAATCAAGCAAACCCGTTATGACTTGGTATTAATGGATGTACAAATGCCGAAGATGGATGGTTATACCGCTACTCGTAACCTTAGGGAAATGGGGTACACAGATATTATAATTTGTGGTTTATCGGCCAATGCCTTGAAAGAAGATCTTGAGCAGGCACAGCAAGCAGGCATGAACGATTATCTTACTAAGCCTTTGGTACTGATGGATCTGAGTAGCATGCTAGAAAAATACTTATCAGTATCTCAGAATTAATCTTTTTAAAGCACAAAATTGCTTCTATTCTAATCTTAAATTCATAACCCCTACTCTCCCTTAGCGATTTATTTTTATATTGTTGCGCATCTAAATGGATTGTCTTTTTGCCATCTTTTAGTGCGACTTGATCTGAAACAATGCATCAATATAGATACTTTTCTGTGTTTTTTTTGAAAAAATGAAAAAACCCTAGGTTTTATCAGTATTTATTGGTGATTCAGAAATTGGCATTCTCCTTGCAAAATTGGGTAAACCCTTAAACTAAATGAGAAGTAGGATTGAACTATGGCTTATATTGAACCAAGTGAATTCGTCACCAAAATGGTGGATGCCGGGGAGTCTAAATGTTACATGTCCACAAAGGATACGTTTATCCGTGCCTTTATGGCAGGTGCAATTTTAGGTCTAGCGGCTGTATTTGCAATAACAGTCGCAATGAAATCGGGCTCGCCTATTCTTGGCGCGTGTTTATTCCCAGTTGGCTTTATCATGCTTTATTTAATGAAGTTTGATTTGTTAACCGGTGTTTTCACTTTAGTGCCATTGGCTTGGTTAGATAAACGACCAGGTATCACGCCGTC
>JBFEWA010000172.1:0-6707 GCA_041546605.1 Bermanella sp. | reverse complement strand
GTCATTCACTTTTTTGAAGTGATCTAAATCTAAATAACACAATACAAACCCATAGCGACTGCGATTAGCCAACGCCCGTTGTTGCGCCAACATTTGCATGAGGTAACGCCGATTATAAAGCCCAGTTAATTCATCGGTAACCGCCAGCTCTTCGATGCGAGAAACGGCCCCCTTTAACTCACGATGACGGGCCACTAAGGATTTACGTAAATTACTAAACTCCGTCCCCATCAGTAAAAAGCCACACAGGGATAAAGCAAAACCCACAAACACAAAGAATTCTTGCGCCAAGTGCACATCCGCAGGACGGTGTTGGTAAATCCAATTCAAGCTTGTGAGATAACAGACAATAGTAAACGCGGTGAAACCGTAGAAGCCTTTAATAGACAAACGGAAGGCACCAAAAGACATGACCAGCAAGTACCCCATGAGCAGCAAGGGGCGAATGTCTTGGGCTACGCTCATGAGCACACTTAAAAACAAGGTTACCCAAGTCATTTGCGGCAAGGTGAGACTGGCATCTTTGAACCTTAAATTCCCCGAGCGGGCAATCACCAGCACAAACAATCCATGTCCCAACCACATGATCATGGTTAACAACACCACATAAGGAGTATCAATAACAAAATACCCCATATGGGCAGCCAGCCAACATAACAGCACGAATGAGAGCACGCCCAGGTTTGATAACACTGAACGCCTTAGCCGTAAGGCTTGCTTTTCAGTTTGCAGCATGGTCCATCCTTAGCGCCCATGTATCAGCGCCGCTGTTATTTTTATGGGCGGCCATCTTACTCGCTTGTGCGAACTCTGGATACCGTATCTAACCAACCGTTATAAAGAGCATTTCTTTCATTGTCTTTCATCACGGGTTTGAATTCGGACTCTTCTTGCCACAACCCACACACCTCTTCGATGCTGCTAAACACACCACCACTGAGACCCGCTAAAAATGCCGCACCAAGGGCTGTGGTTTCGGTAATTTGTGGACGCTCAATGGGCAGATCCAAGATGTCCGACAAAAATTGCACCACCCAATCATTCACCACCATGCCGCCATCCACTCGCAAATGGGCAGGCATGGCTTGGTCTTTTTTCATGGCTTCTAGCAAGTCACGGGTTTGATAGCACACACTTTGCAGACCGGCGGTCACGATCTCGGCAATGCCTGTGTCACGGGTTAAGCCCATGATGGCGCCGCGAGCATGAGGATCCCAATACGGCGCACCTAAACCGGTAAACGCAGGCACCAAATACACATGGTTATTGGCCCCAACAGACTGCGCCATATCTAAAGTTTCACTGGCATGATGAATCAGTTTTAAGCCATCGCGAATCCATTGAATCGTGGCGCCGGCCATGAAGATACTGCCTTCTAAGGCATAGTGAGTCACATCACCAATTTGATACGCCACTGTGGTCAACAAACGGTGCTGGCTCTTGCGGGGCGTACCCCCTGTATTGAGCATCAAGAAGCATCCAGTACCGTAAGTACTTTTGGCCATGCCCTCTTTGAAACAGGCTTGGCCAATTAACGCCGCTTGCTGATCCCCTGCTATGCCGCCCACTAAAATAGGCGCACCAAAAATCTCTGCTTGAGTAAAACCAAACTCACAACTGGATGCATGAATAGATGGCAAAATCTGAGCCGGAACATCAAAAATAGATAACAGCTCCTCATCCCATTGCAGACTATGGATGTTGCACAACAAGGTACGAGACGCATTGGTCACATCGGTTTTATGCTCGCCCGTTAAGCGCCATAAGATGAAGGTGTCGATGGTGCCAAACGCCAACTCGCCGCGCTCGGCTTTTTCTCTGGCCCCTTCTACATTATCCAAAATCCATTTGATTTTGGTGGCAGAGAAATACGGGTCTAGTAACAAACCCGTTTTATCGTTAATTGTGTCTTCTAACCCTTGGCTTTTTAGGGATTCACACAAATCTGCCGTACGCCGATCTTGCCAAACGATGGCGCGATGAATGGCTTTACCAGTTTGCTTATCCCACACCACTGTGGTTTCACGCTGATTGGTAATACCAATACTGGCGATATCGGTCGCATGCAATTGCGCTTTTTCTAAAGCCTGATGACACACCTTTAAAACACTCTCAATGATGTCTTCAGGATCGTGTTCTACCCAGCCCGATTGCGGGAAATGCTGGGGAAACTCTTGTTGGGCTTGTACAACGATTTGGCCTTTTTCGTTAAAGATGATGGCGCGAGAGCTGGTTGTACCTTGATCGATGGCAAGAATGTGCTGACTCATGGGTCTACCTAGTCATTATTATTATGGTGAAATCAGCCTCTATTATGCCTGAGAATTCAACATTTCACTTTAGTAAATTTGAGCTAATCTTAAATGCAGAAGCCATAAAGGATTGAGCTTAGTGACCCTATTATGAAAAAGAATTTACCTGTAACCGATCAAGAGCGCGTGCTTGAGAGTCACGAGCGAATCATTTCCTCGACCAATCTCAAAGGTATCATTGAACACGTCAATCAAGACTTCCTTAATGTCAGTGGTTTCACCGAAGAAGAGTTACTCCACAAAAACCACAACGTTGTACGCCACCCAGATATGCCACCGGCGGCATTTCAGGTGTTATGGAATTACCTTAAAGAAGGCAAGCAATGGAAAGGGGTGGTTAAAAACCGCTGTAAAAACGGTGACTACTATTGGGTAGATGCCTTTGTTACACCGGTAACCGAAAATGGCAAAGTGGTGGGCTATGAATCGGTACGTTATAAGCCCAAAAAAGACGCGGTTGAACGGGCTGAAAAGGTCTACGGACGCCTTAACAAAAACAAACCCCCACTTAGCTCCAAAGCCCGTTTTAAATCCTTGCCCCTTGGGCAGATCACCAGTGTATTGTTGGGTTTAAGCGCGGTTATCATTGATCACTTCTATTCACCTTGGTTGGCCTTAATCCCAGTTGCCGCATTGGCCTTTGTGCAAGGCTCGGCCCTTAAAAACCTAAAACTGGTGCTGAAAAAGGCCCGCACCATTACCCATGACCCTTTGGCAGCTTATATCTTTACTGGCCGCAGTGACGACGTGGGTGAAATCCTCATGGCGTTTGAGCACATGCAAAGCCAAATTGTCACCTTGCGTGAACGCATTCAGGATACCTGCGCCCCCATTCAAAGTGCCTCTAATATTAGCCATCGTGCAGCAGAAAATAGCCTGCACAAACTCAACGAACAATTAGATGCCACCACCATGTTTGCCGCCGCATTTGAAGAGATCACCACTCAGTTTGACTCTATTTCAGATTCGGTGAACGAAACCGCTCAGCAAACAGAAAAAGCCAGAAGCGACACCCAGACCAGCGAACAGCAAATGCAGAAAACCAAAACAACGTTGGAGGCCATGGCGCAAACCATTAACCAAGCCTCGAGTAACGTGCAGCATCTTGCGGAGCATTCAGAATCCATACATAGCTTTTTAGAAGTAATTCAAGCCATTGCCGAGCAAACCAACTTACTCGCTTTGAATGCCGCCATCGAAGCGGCCCGAGCCGGGGAGCAAGGCCGAGGCTTCGCGGTAGTAGCCGATGAAGTGCGCACCCTTGCCAATCGCACCTCTGAATCCACAGAAGAGATTCGTCGTATTGTTGATAAATTACGCCAAGGGGCGCAAGGGGCCACAGAAGTGATGGATCAATCTCGCGAACAAGCTTCTGCCAACGCCGAGCAAATGCAAGATACCTATTCCACTTTGCAGCAAGTGCGTGACAGTGTGGAAGAAATCAACACACAAATGGCCACCATTAATCAGGCGGTACAAGAGCAGCGACAGGGCTCAGAAGAAATCAGCAAACACATGAATGTGATCCGCCAAAGTGCGCAAGACAATACCGCCAGTGCAGAGGAATCCAAAGAGGCGGCCATCAATGTGACCAAGCTAATAGATGAGCAATACAACATCATTGAGCGCTTCCGCTGATCACAGAATAGACAGCGTTTAAGAAACCGCTTCTTTAACGCTGCCGCTTTCATCCCCAGCAGCACTGGGCTATAGTGCCGAAATCAACATTATTAAAATAAGAGGTAGCCCAGTGTCATCATTTTTTATTATTAGCATCATGACAGACGACCGCCCAGGTATCGTTGACACCCTTTCCGGCATCATCAAAGACAACCAAGGTAACTGGTTAGAAAGCCGCATGACCCAATTGGCGGGCAAGTTCGCCGGTATCGTAAAAGTACAAATTACGGAGCAAAACGCTGGCGGATTAGAAGCTGCCTTAAATCAATTAAAAGATGCGGGCTGGGTGATTAATACCGAATACTCTCAAACACAAGCCAGTGACAGCCAAGCCAACGCGAAATTGAATATCGTAGGTAATGACCGCCCAGGTATTGTTAAAGATGTGGCCCAAGCATTAGCGGCGTTAGCGGTGAACGTTTTAGAATTAAACACCCAATTTGAAAGTGCGGCCATGAGCGCCGAGCCATTGTTTAAAACCAAAGCCCGTGTGCACATTCCAGAAAGTGTTGATGTAGATGACGTTCGCGATGCACTGGAGCAATTAAGTAATGAGCTAATGGTAGAGATACAAACGCTTTAACCATTCCACTTTTTAAACACCATAAAAAAGGAAGGCTAAGCCTTCCTTTTTTGTTTCCTACACCCATAGCATTTATTGAATGGGATACAGCACCTTATCTTGGTAGCCTGTGATCACTTCAATATGCCCTGCCAGCGCTTGATCCAATACCACATCCGATGTATCCGCAATTAACGGGCGACCCTCTAATTGAGTAAGCTTGGTCTTAGTGGAAAGAATCATTAAATTCTCTCGCCCCACCCGTTTAATCACCTCACTGCTTAATTGCTGATTGCCGCGACCAAACACATGACCTTGACCACCAATGACACTCACCATGATGCGAGCATCTGGGTGTGCATCAAGCAATGCTAAAATTTGCTGTTCATTCACATCTTCAGCAATAACGTTTTCATTCAACAAGGCATCCACACCCAAGAGTGTGCTGGGTAAGTGCAAGTAACCCATAAAGTGCTGAGTAGTTTTACCTGAGCCAATGAGATACAACACGTCTGGCTCTAACTCTTGCGCTAAGTAAGCGGCTAAATCATCCAGCACTAATTCTTCTTGCTCGATGCCACCTTGTTTTACCGCTTGTACGAATTGCCCTGCTTGCGGCACCAGCATTTCGCCATAGAGTTTGGCTTTGACTTGGTTATTGCGAAACGCATCTTCGTCAATGTCACGTACATCTTGGGGCTTCAAATCCACTAGCTGCCCGGTTACCAACAAGCGAATCACTTCACCAGAGGCAGAAGGCGTTACGCCATACACCCCACTGTGAATTTTCACCCCTGCCGGAATCCCCAATACAGGGAAAGCATCTTCCACCACAGAACACACATCACGAGCGGTGCCATCGCCACCGGCAAATACCAGTAAATCCACCCCAAGGGCTTTGATTGTTTCGGCGGCTTTTTTTGTGTCCTCGGCTGTGGTTTGCGCTGGTGTGTTGCCTTGTATGACTTCGTAGCTAAACCCTAATGCCTCAGCCACGCTTGCGCCCATTTCCCCAGGGCAAGTGACGATATGAATCTGATCTTTAAGATCCGCCACCACAGACAGGGCCGTTGATGTGCGCAACCCGGCCTTGGCCGTGGCTCCCATCTCAAGTGCCTGCTGTGCCATATTGTCACTGCCTTTTAGGGCCACACTGCCACCCAATCCGGCGTAGGGATTAATAATCAAACCCAGTCTAAACATAGTCCGCTCACCCAAAATTTGGGCGCCATGATACTGGATTTTAGGGCAGATGAATAACTTACAATCCGCTTAAAAACATTACACACTGGTTACATTATTTTACGTAAGCATCATCTTTTCGTAGGTATATTGAGAAAGCGAACACAGAATAGAATAATAGGAGCCCCATATGGGCAGTGAACATAAAAAAGCACTTGTGGCCATTTTTACATTACTTTTTATTTGCCTGTTAGCGGGCACCGTATTTATCACCGTACAGGTACAACATTACACAATTGGTGCCATCTTACTGGCCACCACCTTTATTATCGCCATGGATATTCGCTGGGTATTAAAGTCTGGCGAAGCTGATTCACCTATGCAGCTCTAAGACGCACTCTTAAGAACTCATTTTCAAAGACAAAAAAGGTAGCCTAGCTACCTTTTTTATTGCTCACTTTTTGCGATCGATTGCAAAGCCGTTACACCAACACACCATTTTGATAATCACGAATGGCCTGTTCGATTTCTTCCATGGTGTTCATCACAAAAGGACCGTAATTCGCAATGGGCTCTTTGTGAGGTACACCGTGCAGAATGAGCGCTTTGCCGCCGCTTTCTGAGGTCAGCTTTAACCCGCCCTGTTGTGAAAACAGTGCCATTTGTGGGCGCTTAATGGCATGACCATCCACCTCAACCTGGCCTTCATACACCATCACCACAAGGTGGTGGCCGTCTGGAATGTCGTGCTCGAATTGCCCGTCAGCGTTTAACTCCAAATCCAAGATGGCACTGCTTGCTTCCAATTTATCCAGTGGACCAACGTACTCTTTGCCGCCTAATGTCCACGGACCCGCTATCACATGGGCCAAATAGTCTGACGTTTGTACGTGAGACATCTCTTCTTTTGGCACATCACGGTAATCCGGGTCCATCATTTTATTTTGGCTATTCAAGTTAATCCAAAGTTG
>JBFEWA010000290.1:0-4403 GCA_041546605.1 Bermanella sp. | reverse complement strand
GCTCGATAATATAGCTACCGGCATCGCCACCAAAAGAAATGGGGTTTTGGCAAACACCATGGGCGCTTGGTTCTGCTGAGAAGCTACGTGTCCACTCCACTTGCATATTAGTATTACTTGCTAAACCGTGCGGATCACGACGGTGGCAGTGAGCACAGTTGATATCAAGCCATGATTTAGCTGCAAGCTCTAATTCAGAAGGAGAAAGATCCCCCAGATTCAAATTATCCTTAACAATAGGTGCTTGATCTACAGTTGTAAGATCACTTGGTAAGCCTGTTAACGCACCTGCATTTTTCCAATGGGTTAATTGATTTTCAGTGCCACTATCAAATACGTAATCTTTATTTAGGAATCTTGCTTTAGGTCCGATTGGAGTCACTTTAACTTCGCTTCCAGATGATTGCGAAATGCCATGGCAATTGATGCATGACTGCGGGTCTGGAACTTTATAGTTGAAACTTTTCGTTACACCATTATGGGTGATCGAAGTGGGGAAAGATGCACCGTTTGTATCTAGAAAGGCATCTGTTTTCTCGCTATTCCAAACATAAGGAAGTGCAATCCAGCCGGCTTCTCGCTTAATTAAAAGCCTAGTTTCAATTAAATTCTCGTTCTCAAAACCACGATTGTCTGTGTTAGATGGTAGTGCAAATGTTTTAACTAATGTGGTACCAACAGGGAAATTAAATGTTTCATCCTCTATATAGGTAGCACTTTTATTTGGTGGAATAAAAATATATCGATACTTACTAGCGTAATCGGTAAATAAAGGCGTGCTTAAATCGTAAGGTATGCCTGTTCCGTTAGGGTTGACAGTAGGATTTGATTGATTTTCAAATAGATTATAATCAGAAAGTTTTGTGGCGGTCGTTGTACAAAGGGTGTTCCATTGCACGTCATTATCAATGTTGTCGCTACAAATTGATGTAGACTCGCTAGAGTCAGAACCGCAAGCCGTTAAACTTCCTATTAGAATAAGCGAGCTAAATAATTGGTTTATATGTTTCATACTGCAACCTTTAAGCTAAGCAAAAGGGAAAGTCCCTTTTGCTTAATGTATATAATTATTGACAGAAAGTAGATGTAGTATCGTCGGTACCACAGCCATATTTGCTACCGTTTACGGTAACAACAGCTTGGGATCCTACGTATGCATCAAAGTCACATGTCATTGTTGAGTCTGCTAATAACGTACCAGCAATTGTACTTGCAGTTGCCATGTCGTTTGCAGTCATTGCAGCATCAATCATTTCCAGTTTTGAGAATGGCTCGCCAGTAGAAGCGTTAATGTTGCTGGCAGATGCAGTAGTTTCAAATACGCTCGCGGCGAATATTGTTTCACCGTCTACACCGTTGTTAGATTGGCAAACGCGATCGCCAGCAGTGTTGGTATATGCACCAAACTCATCAATATCAGCAATCTGTTTAAGCGTTGCGCTTGGGTCATTAGGTGCAACAATATTTAAGAATACCGCTGAGGCAATTTGATTAATGCCTTTAGTGATGGCTTGGAAGATAGACTCATCTGGCTTATTTGGATCAAGTGGAGTACTGGCAAGTAATTGGCCAACACCATCATAAAGAATATGTGGTAGTTGAGCGTTACCATTGTTTAAGCCACCAAAGCCATTAGGAGATGGTTGTTGTACGGCAGCCATGCCATTGATGATGTCACTTATTAATGTGCCTTGGGGGTCATTAATATTAGCGGCAACAGAAATGGTGTTGTTATGAATGTTAATACCTTTTACAAGAGGGCTCCAACCATCAATTAGAACTGATGAGTACGGATGGATGTGATCGTAGCTGAATACAGTAGTACCAACACCTTGATCCGGTTCAGACGCAACCGTGGCATCTGGCATCATGAAAGATGTGATTGCAATTGAGGTGGTTTGGTGGTCGGTAATGGTGTTATTGAAGATTTCAACATCAGAGGTTGATAAAACGATGATACCTGTACCCGGTGGTACAATGTGTACGCCACCTGGATTTGAATTCTCACCCTTATAAGCGAAGTTAGGTGCGTTATTGGCGATGACATCGTTATCGAATACTCGTACGCCCGAGCCATATTTACCATTACCAATTGGCAAGTCGAAAATTAAGATACCACCCGTGTTACCTTCGGCAGTGTTGCCATATACATCAGCATCGGTAGAGTTTTCGATCTCGATACCAGCAACGTTTTTATAAGCAATAGAATTACGAACAACAATGTTGTCACTTTGGCCAACATAAATACCCGCATCAGCTGAACCTTGTACATACGAATCTTCGATTAGTACGTTTGATGTTTCAACCGGGTAAAGACCATATGCACCATTACTTTCCTGGTAATCAGTTTCCCAAACGGTGGCGATTCGGCTAATGATGATACCGTCGGTATCTTTTAATTTGATCGCATTGTTGGCTGCTTCAAATACACCAAAATCCTTTAATACAACGTTTTTAGTGTTGGTAATAAAGAAACCATCACCAGCGGTACCGGTGAAATCTAAAGCCGTTTTTCCACTATTGGTAGTGGCTTCGGATGTGGCTTTTGCCATGCCAGCCCCTTTAATAGTCAGGTTCGTCACCATAGAGCTTTGTGACAAGCTGCCATTACCGTTGAAGCTTAAGCTGCTAGAGATACTGTGATTACCTTCTGGTAGTACGATTGTGTCACAGGTTTTGGCAGTGCTAAGAGCGGTTGATAGCTCTTCTGAAACACTGGAAGAATTGGCAGTAACATTTGAGGCGATATCAATAGTACGACCTGTTGTACAGTCAACTATATCTGATTTGGCACCACCACTGCTACTACTGCCACAGCCTACTAAGGCTAGGCCCGCTGCGACCGCTGCAGCTAATTTTAGTTGGTTTGTTGTTTTCATTATTACCCTCTATTTTACGAATGAATCGTAAATAGAGAATAATAAAGAGTAGGGGGTTAAGGAGAGGTGATATTTGGCCGCTTGGCCGAATATCACTTCATTATAAATAACCGGCTGATTGGTAAGATTTACGATAGAAACTTGGGGTTTTACCGACCCATTTTTTAAAGGCGTGGCGGAAATTGGTGACATCACTGAAGCCAATTAAGTTAGAAATGTCTTCGATGGTAATGTCAGTACGTGTGAGGTACTCAATTGAAAGCTGACAACGGACTTTATTTAAAATCTTTTGGTACGACGTATCAATATTCGCTAGTTGGCGGCGTAAGGTGCGCGAGCTTACTTTGAAGGCGCTGGCCAGCATTTCAATATCTGGATAATCCCCTGCGCAACTTATTAAAATCTGTTGGATTTCGTTCACTAGCGAATGCTGCTGTTTCATTTGTTCTAGCAGTTCATTGCAATAGGGTAGGTATTGAGTGCAATCGGCTCGGTTACCTTGCCTGCGTTCACGAGTTAACCATTTGGAATCAATACTCCAGGTATTCTGTGGACAGTTGAATTCTACAGGACAGCCGTAAATCGCTTCGTATTCGGCTCGGTTCGCTTCATCATCGAACGTGAATTGAATTAGGGAATAGCACAGATCATCGCCAAAAATGCTACGGGCGATTTGCATACGTGAAGCATTGCCCAAGGCTACAAAGAAGGCCAATGACTGGGCTTCTAGGTTCTGCACGTTATACATGGTGGCATGTATTTGTGAGTTTTTTTGAGTCGTATTGCGCTTTAGTAAGCTGCCAATGAGGGTGGAATATTTGGTTTCCACTTCTATGGCATGGCCTAAGTTTTGGGTGGACGCGACAGCGTAGCCAAATACTCCAAGATCACTAACCTGATAAGTCGCACCGATGCGAGCAGCCATAATGGGTCCTAACTGCTCGGCACAAAATTTCATGGCCGCTACCACTTTAAATGCAGGGAAGCTGATGTCTTCCAGTTGTGTACGGTTGATATTGATATGCTTGAGAAGTTTGTCACTAAAGGCTGGATCATGTTCATCGAAATAGCGAATGATGTTGCGCAGTTCGAATGCAGGGTAGGGTTGGTCCCCTAATACTGACAAATGACAATCTGCATTTGTGTAAAAATTCATGACTTGATTCACGTTCATACCTGCCACGTTTACGACTTAAGTGTGTGGATTATTCTTGTTATAGCTCAGGGCCGAATTTCACATATTAAAGAATGAATCTCGGTTCGCAATAATAAATTGGTGCGTTTGTACTTACATCACCATCCGTGGCCATTATCCACACTCTATTAAGGGTTAAAGTGAGATTAATGTTTTTTTTAGTAACAAAATGTTATTAAAAACAAGGAGATGAGAAGTTTTCTCCGAACAAGTATTCGGCTTTTGTTGAAGTTTTAACCTATGGGCGGCCCCCCCAAGCGCTGTTATAATCCGCGCATTTTATAATTGGATGCACAGTGTGAGTTATCAAGATCGATTTGCTGGTATTG
>JBFEWA010000463.1:0-2009 GCA_041546605.1 Bermanella sp. | reverse complement strand
CTTGAAGTGACTCGCCAAGCGTATTTTGATGCCAGTAGTGACTATATTGATCGGATACACAAGCTTTCTGAGATATTGGCCGATTACATCACAGTGCTGTTAGAACAAAGAATGAGCGATTTACGCTTTGAAATAATTATCTTTCTTGTCTGCACCTTATCTTTATTGGCTGGCATTTTTTATCTGATTTGGGGCATGTACTTATCCATCATTAAAACTGTGCGCCGATTTGATTTGGAAGCAAGGCAAGCCACCAATGGTGACTTAACCGTAGAAATGAAAAAGGCAACCAAGGATGAGTTGAGTTTGCTATCGGACAGTTTTAATCAAATGATTCAAAATATTCGAGAAGTGGTGGTGCTGGTAAAAGGCACCAGTGAAGATGTGGTAAAACTGTCTAATACTTTAGGTGACACAGCTGAGCAGAGTCGCCGCGCGATACACTCACAGCAAGAAGAAACCTTGCAACTGACCAATGAAATAAAACAGATTGCCGGTTCTACCCAACATATAGCGGTACAAACCGAATCCAATACCAGTTTATCCGTAGCTATTAATCAGCGGGCTAATGAAGGGGTAAAAAAATTAGATCAAGCTTTGGTTGCGATAGAAAAGCTGATTAGCAGTATTGCCCAGTCCAGTGCATCGATCCTTAAGCTAGAAGATGTGGGCCATGAAATCGAAGAGGTTCTATCCGGCATCCAAGACATAGCCGATCAAACCAATTTATTGGCGTTAAATGCAGCTATTGAAGCCGCGCGCGCGGGTGAAGAAGGTCGAGGGTTTGCAGTGGTGGCAGAAGAAGTGCGTAACCTCGCTTCCAAAACCGTAAAAAGTACGCAAACCATCAGTGAAAAAACCACCCTATTTCGCACCTCCATTCAAGATGTGGTCACGCAAATGGCCGCTAACTCTGAAATGGCTCAGCATACGGTTACCTGTGCCAACGAAGCTTCGGATTCATTACAAGATATCTTTAAAGCCAGTGAAGATATTAATGAAAGTAGTGCCAATATCGCTCGCGATGCACAACAACAAAGTACACTATCCAGTGATGCAAATGCTCATATCGGCACCATTGAAGTGGCGGTTACAGATTCCATTCAAGTGGTGAATAGCATGGTGTCTGTGACCAATGAGTTTAACAGTTTAACGCAACAATTAAGCATGCTGGTGGGTCGTTTTAAGGTAGAAGAAGGAGCTACATTAGCTAATGGAACACCAAACAGGGAGACTAATGCATCAGGGGCATCATTACAGATAAATACAGATGACGCCGAGATCGATTTATTTTAATGCTGTAATGGTGTCGCGAAGTTGCTGTAGTAACCAAACATTAGCAGGATCTCGATCAAATGCTTTAGACCACATCATATAAATGGGTACCTTGGGTACCGCCAGTGGAAATTCAAACACATTAAGCTTAAAAGCATCAGCATACAGATTAGCTAAATACTTAGGCGCTGTGGCAATGAATTCGCTACTACTAACAGCAGCCAGTAAACTAATGTATTGCGTAACCTGCACGCCAATTTTCCTTTCTTGTTTCAGTGGGCGCTGCAAGATCTTGTCTAGAGGAAGCAATCGGCCTCGATTGGGTAAAACCGCGTGCTTGGCTTTATAAAAATCATCGATACTTAGAGAGCCCTGAATCCAAGGGTGATGTTGACTGGCGATCACCATGAGAGTTTCTTCCATGACTATTTCGCTGTTGATGCGCTCATCTTCTATTAAAAAGGCATCCAGTAAAATATCCGCCTGCGCGTGAATGAGTTGCTTAGCGGAGTCATCTAAGATGGGTTTTAAACTTAGGCGGATTTTTTGCGATTGGCTCTCAATCTTTTCAAGCAAACTGGGCAGTAACACAAATTCAAAATAATCCCCACTTAACACCCTGAACTCATGGGCTTGGCTTTCTGGGTCAAAGCCCTTTTGTGTGCTCAAGCCATGACGCATCATGGCTAGCGCCCCCTGAATATCCTCATAAAGTATTTCGGCTTTAGGGGTGG
>JBFEWA010000009.1:0-22493 GCA_041546605.1 Bermanella sp. | reverse complement strand
ATTTCCATTACGTATTAGTGCCGGGTGCTCTGTTTAGTATTTTGGCGGCAGTGTATTACTGGTTACCTAAATGGTGTGGCCGCATGTATAGCGAAACCTTAGGTAAGTGGCATTTTTGGATGAGCTTTATTGGGGTGAATATTACCTTCTTCCCAATGCACTTTGTGGGATTGGCAGGTATGCCTCGTCGTATTCCGGATTATGCACTGCAATTTGCCGACTTCAATGCCATTGTTTCGGTGGGTGCATTTATCTTTGGCTTAAGCCAGCTGATTTTTATTTACAACGTGTGGCGTACCACCATTGGTGGTCAAGGTGAAAAAGCTACGGATAAAGTATGGGATGAGCCAACTGGTTTAGAATGGGAAATTCCAAGTCCTGCTCCATACCATACCTTCCAAGAGCCACCTGTTGTGAAATAAGGAGACACCGATGAAAAAACTGTCACCTTGGAAAATAACCTTAATCCCCGTTTTAATGTTTGGGTTTGGTTTTGCGTTAGTGCCTTTGTACGACGTATTTTGTGAGGTGACAGGTTTGAACGGTAAAAACTTTCAAATATTTACCGGTGACAAAACCACATTAGAAAATTCAGGGGCTCATCAGACGGCTGTTTTACAGTTTCTTGCGGATGCCGACAGTCGAGACAACTGGCAATTCAAACCGGAAAAAAAATCCATGGAATTGCAGGCAGGCAAGCTGATGACCACCTATTATGAAGTAACGAATCCTCATGATTACCCAGTGACTATTCAGGCGGTGCCCAGTGTGGCCCCCGGTGAATGGGCTGAATATCTAGTAAAGATTGAGTGTTTTTGTTTTACCCAACAAGTAGTTCCGGCTCATTCGAAGGTGAAGTTGCCCTTGCAGGTAACCTTGAGTGCCAAAGCACCGAAGGAAGTGAATCATTTATCTCTTTCTTATCGCCTTTATCAAAGTGAATCCCTAGGAGGTACATTTTGAACACACCTAAGTATTACGTTCCGGCACGCAGTCATTGGCCAATCTTTGGCGCAGTGGCTGTTTTCTTAACGATTTTTTCCATGGCATCGATTATTCACGAAGGCTCGCAAGGGCATGTGAGTACGTTTTCTGTGGTGATGGCCGTTGTGGCTGGTTTTTTGATGCTGTACATGCTGTTTGGCTGGTTTGGTGAAGTGGTGAGTGAAGGCTTACGCGGTTTAAATAGCGATCAATTAAAGCGCTCATTTCGCTTTAGTATGGGTTGGTTCATCTTCTCCGAAGTGATGTTCTTTGGCGCATTCTTTGGTGCATTATTTTATGCACGTATGTTTGCCGTTCCTTGGTTAGGCGGTGAAGGTGCCAAGGGTGAAGCCAACATGTTGTGGGAAGGATTTGTAGCCCATTGGCCTTTATTAAAAACCCCTGACATGAATAGTTTCCCTGGTGCTATGGGGGTCATTGATGCTTGGAAGTTGCCATTTTTAAATACGGTGTTATTGATCATCTCCAGTTTGACATTAACCCTAGCCCATCACTGTCTTCGCGCTAAAGATAAGCAAGGTACGTTGATGTGGATGGCTGCGACTCTCATCCTGGGTTTGGCATTTATGTGTGTGCAGATATACGAATATGGACACGCCATGAATGATTTGAATCTCACACTTAACAGTGGCATTTACGGTTCAACCTTTTTCATGCTCACTGGATTTCACGGTGCCCATGTGACCTTGGGCGGCATTATGATTTTTGTTATGTACTGGCGTGTGAAGAATGATCACTTTACCCCAGATGATCATTTTGGTTTCGAAGCAGCTGCTTGGTACTGGCACTTCGTAGACGTAGTGTGGTTAATGCTGTTTACGTTTGTTTATGTGTTTTAAATTAAAAGATGCGAAGACATGTCTTCGCATCTTGTTAAGAGTAGTGGTCTAAAAAGAAATATAAGCCGATAAGTACAATGGTACAGGCCGCAAATGCAACACGATATTTTAAACCCTTGTACGTATTGACTGAGCTTTTAGGTGCTGTCATCAAGTGATACAGCCCATAAAATAAAGCTGCAATACTAAATAATAAAAATAACAGAATGAGAGCCTTTAACATGTCGAGTCCTTCTATTATGAATGTGAATCGGAATTGGCATTTTGTAATAAAGCCACTTTATAGCTTTATTATGCTGTTGGGTATAGGCATCTGTTTCACTGCTGCTTATTGGCAGTATCAAAAGTCGATTTTCTATCAAGCCCCTGCGAATCAGGTTTTACATATGCAGGGGACATTTCTCAATGAATATAACCACTTTTTGGATAACCAGACATTTAATGGTCAAGCGGGTTACGCCCTTATTACACCATTTGATTATGAAGGGCATATCTTTTTAGTAAATCGTGGATTTGTGGGTTATAAGAATCGTGATGCCTTACCTCAGGTTGATGCCGTAACTGAACTCGTCACCATTGAAGGGGTGATCAAACAGCATCATAAACCCTTGTTGTTAAATGACAGTTTACAAGACCCTGTTAATACTCGAATTCAATTTATAGACGAAAAATATTTTTCGAGTTTATTAAATCAGAATGTGAATGATGAAATTTTCGTGCAGCAGTCTGGCCCAGGTTTATTGCAATCATTTCCTGAAACCAAACCTTATTTAAGTTATCACCGCCATCAGGGCTATGCCGTGCAATGGTTATTACTGGCCATTTGTGGCGTCATTATTTGGATTATCGCCAGCATTAAACGAGGTGAAAAACATGCGTAAATTACCTTTGATTCTTATGTTGTTGGTGTTAGTGGCACCCTTTGCGGTTTCATTGGCGTTATTGGATAACAAGCACTCCATCGGAGATAAAGCCCGTGGTGAATGGTTGAATAGCACCTATTACGTGGATGCCAGTGAAGATAAAAGCTGGCAACTATTGTGGCGCGAACAAGATTGTAAGCCCGGTTGTGAATCATGGGTCAATCTCATGCAACGAGTGAAAATGGCATTGGGCAAAAACCAAGATAAATTACACATTGCCCAAACGCAGTTACCGCCGTTGACTGAAATGCAATCCGGTTTGTTCATAGCGAATCCAAAAGGATTGGTATTGCTGTCTTACCATGCTAGTGAAGATGGCGCGTACAATTTATTAAAAGATTTAAAAGTATTACTCAAACATAACGGCAATTAATTATAAAAATAAAAAATAGTGAGGTGTACATGCGTCGCTTTGCCTTAATTAATATCGTATTGGCATTGGTGGTTATTACTCTGGGTGCCCTAACACGATTATTAGATGCAGGTCTGGGTTGCCCGGATTGGCCCGTGTGCTATGGCCACCCATTTCCCGTGGCGAACGAAGCTGCGCAAACTTTCATGCATTGGGACTTCGATTCTGGTAAAGCTTGGATGGAAATGATTCATCGCTATGTGGCCAGTTTGTTAGGGCTCAGTATGCTTATTCAAGCTATTTTAATCTGGCCTAGATATTTAGGTGCAGTGCGTTGGCTGGCGGTTTTTTTATGCGGCTGGGTCGTCGTGCAGGGATTGTTTGGCATGTGGACGGTGACCTTGCGCTTATGGCCACCTGTGGTCAGTGCCCATTTGTTAGGTGGTGCCATTACTCTAGGAGCACAGTTTTTAATTTGGCGAGTGCTTACCAGTAATCGTGAGCCAAATTGGCGATCTATGTGGAGTGTGTTCGCCTTGGTTATCTTCTTTCAGATGGCATTGGGGGCGTGGACATCTAGCCATTATGCGGGCCTTGCGTGCCCAGATTTTCCAACATGCCAAGGCCGTTGGTGGGTTGAGATCAACAGTGAAGTGCTTGAGTCACCCATGGTGGAAGGGGATGAATACTTAGGGGGCTTGGCATCCAATCATCAGCGCATGGCCATTCAATGGCTGCATCGCTTAGGCGCGTTATTAGTGCTGGGTGTTTTCCTGTGGCTAGCGCTTAAGCATGCCATGCAAAAGCGGGCACTGATGATCTGTCTTGCATTGTTGAGCGTGCAAATAGCATTGGGCATTTTGAATGCCGTATTGTTACTGCCCTTATCGTTAGCGTTATTACATAACAGCTTTGCCATGTTGCTATGGCTGAGTGCGTTAAACGGATTAACCGCAGAAACATCAGAAGAAGAAAGTGATTTAATTCAGCAAGAGCTTCTAGCTTAGCCATTTATAACAATAAGAAGGTGCATTATGGAAAAAACCAGCGTGTGGCAAAGCAGTGTCAAATATTCCGCCACCTTAAAAGATTATTTTGCCTTAACCAAATTCAAAGTTGTGGCGGTGATGTTGTTCACTGTCATGGTGGGTTTTTTGTTAGCCAGCGGTTTAGACGTTGCATTTTTAAAATTGTTTTACACCTTGGTTGGTGTCGGTGCCTGTGCCATGAGTGGTGCGGTTTTGAATCACTTGGTGGATCGCTACCGTGATACCAAGATGCAACGCACCAAGCGTCGTCCTGTAGCCAGTGGCAAAGTCACCGCTGAATCGGCGTTTGTATTCTCAATGGGTTTATTGGTATTCGGTGCAGGACTTTTGTATTGGCAGCTGAATTTATTAACCGCGGTGTTATCAGTTGCTTCTATGTTTGCTTATGGGGTGATTTATAGCTTATGGCTCAAGCCTGCCACGCCACAAAACATTACCGTGGGTGGATTAGCCGGTGCCATGCCGCCTTTATTGGGTTATTGCGCGGTTACTGGCCAAGTAGGTCCAGAAGCCCTGTTGTGGGTGTTGATTATTTTCACCTGGACGCCACCGCATTTTTGGGCGCTGGCCATTTACAAACGGGATGATTATGCCAATGCCGAAGTCCCCATGCTTCCTGTGACTCACGGTATAGAATTTACGGCGTTTCAAGCATGGCTATATTGTTTGTTGTTGTGTGTGGTCAGTATCGGCCCTGTCTTACTCGGCACGCAAGGTTTGGTGTATCTCACCATAGTGACTTACATTAACGCGCGTTTCACCTGGCTGACTTATCGTATGTGGTGTCAACCGACTGACCCTAACGCCCGACGCACATTCCGTTATTCCATTGTTTATATTCTATGGTTATTTGCAGCACTGTTATTGGATCATTATGTGCAGTTGATTGCATTTTAACGACCTGTTAGCCACTATTTATGGAGTAGGAGGATACTAAAACTCGGTGTTAAAAAGCTTGTTGGCAATGATCTTCATTGCCCTTTTTAGCGTAAATATTTAAAGCGAGGGGTTTCCCTAGTCGTACGCTTCACTGAACAAAAACAACCAACCAAATTAGGGGACGGTTATGTATCTACAACATATGTTCGGATTGCTGTATCACCCAAAAGCAGAATGGGATTCTATTAAAAAAGAAAACCACAGCTTAGGTCATATTTATTTAACACACCTATTATTTTTGGCGGCCATACCTCCTTTTGCCTTGTTGGTGGGGACAACTCAAGTAGGCTGGAGTTTCGTCGGCAAAGAATTCTATTACTTAAGTTTTGAGTCGGCCTTGCCTCTGGCGGGGGCGTTTTATCTGGCGTTACTAGCTGGCATGTTTTTCATGGCGTACACCACCTATTGGATGGAAAAAACCTTTGGGGCTGAAGCCAGTCTTGAGCGTTGTTTATTGTTTACCACGTTTACATCTACCCCAATGTTTTTATCTGGCCTAATTGGTTTGGTGCCTATCTTGTGGTTAGACGTATTTGTGGTGTTGGCGGCTGTGTCCTATACGGTTTATTTGCTGTATGCAGGGGTGCCCATCTTTATGAATATCCCTGAAGAGCGCGGATTCATCTTTGCCAGCTCCATTTTAACTGTGGGTCTGTGTGCCTTGGTGGGTATGATGGCTGCGTCCGTTATTATCTGGAGTATGGGTTTCGCACCACAGATTTTGCTAAGCCAATAGGCTATGATGCTGCCTTAGGTTAAAAACAGTTTATTTAACCCGTGCAAGCCCGAGGAAACTCGGGCTTTTTTTATGCCTGTTGTAACCGCTGTCTTGCTATTTTTCTTTCAGCAATTCTTGGCGCTTTTTCTCATATTCTTGGTAATCCTCAATATTATGACATTCCAATTGGCCAGTTTTTTCTAAGCATTGATTGCGCTTTAGGTTGTCGTAAATGGCTTGGTTGGAACAGGCACACAATAAACTGATGTTTAGTAGGGTAAATAAGCGTGCCATGGTCATTTTCCTTAAGGGATTTCCTCTGTCAGGCTAATAAAACCCAACTACACTAAAAAGAGCAAGGTTTAGGATGTGCAGTTAAATGGATGAAAATAGCACGGACTTCATGGATCTTAAGCTTAGCCCTGGCCAGTTGTTGCAATTGGAGTTCGAGGGCTACACAGGAGAACGAGAGAAGTCAGTTCTAGTGGGCTATCGACGCAATGCTTCGATATTGGTCACCACACCCATAGGCCGCTCCGTAAAAGTGGGCGAAAAGCTTAATGTGCGCTTTTTTTATGGTCGCATGAGCAGTGCCTGTGCCTTTCAATCCGAAGTGCTGCATGCCAGCAAATTGCCGTTCTCTCACTTGCACTTAAAGATCCCGGAGTCCGTGGTGGTGGGGGAAGTGCGCCAGAATGTGAGGGCGGATGTGGAGGTAGTGGCCCGTGTGGATTACACCCTAGAAGAAGAAAAACACACCACCACAGCCAAAATAGTGGATTTAAGCCTCAATGGTGCCCGTATTTTAGGGCGTAAGTTCGAATTTGACTCTGGGGATGAGATTCTTCTGATTTTTAAGATCAATGTGACGGAAATCGAGTACGAAATCACAGTGCAGGCCACGGTCCGATCCCTCTCTGCCATCGATAAAGGGGTGGCCGTAGGGCTGCAGTTCCATGATTTGCCCCCGAATGACAAGATTGCCCTGCAAGCCTTTGTGTTAACGCATGTACATGATTTGTAAATTCGCCCACTTGGCTGCATGAACACTGTGTTTTGCGGTTTCCACCAAATACAGAAACAGGTATAATTTCGCCCCTATTTTTAGCTCTTTAACACAGGATTCGCCATGCGCTGTCCGTTCTGCGGTGAACAAGATACAAAAGTGATCGATTCGCGCTTAGTGGCCGAAGGCGAACAAGTTCGTCGTCGTCGCCAGTGCCAAGCCTGTGATGAGCGCTACACCACGTTTGAATCCGCAGAATTGCTCATGCCTAAACTGGTTAAAAGCAATGGCACCCGTGTTCCTTTCGATGAGCAAAAGCTCCGTGCTGGCATGCAGCGCGCCCTAGAAAAACGCCCTGTGAGCGTTGAAGATGTCGAAGCCTCCCTCTTACATATCATGGCCAAATTACGCGCCACCGGTGAGCGCGAAGTAAAATCCCGCTTAGTGGGCGAGCTGGTCATGGATGAGCTGCGCAAGCTCGATCAAGTGGCCTACGTTCGTTTCGCCTCGGTTTATCGTAAGTTTCAAGATATTGATGAATTCCGCCAGGAAATTGATCGCATTCGTCACGACAGTCGTAAGAATGATGCCCAGTTAGATATTCTGGCTGATGACCCAGAGCTTACTCCATGAGTCATCACCAATACATGGCGCGAGCCATTGAGCTGGCAAAGCGTGGCCTGTATACCACTGATCCCAACCCAAGAGTGGGCTGCGTCATCGTCAAAGATGGCCAAGTGATTGGTGAAGGCTTTCATCGCAAAGCAGGTGAAGGTCATGCCGAAGTAAACGCCTTAGCCATGGCCGGTGACAACGCCAAAGGCGCCACGGCTTATGTGACCTTGGAGCCGTGCAGTCATTTTGGGCGCACGCCACCGTGTAGTGATGGTTTGATCAAAGCGGGCATACGCCACGTGGTGTGTGCCATGAAAGACCCAAACCCGCAGGTGAGTGGTCAGGGGTTTGCCAAGCTCATTGAAGCGGGCATTGATGTGACCTTGGGTATTTTGGAAGACCAAGCCCGCGCATTAAACCCTGGCTTTATTAAGCGCATGGAAAGCGGCATGCCGTTCGTACGTTTAAAAATGGCGGCCAGTCTGGATGGTCGTACCGCCATGCAAAGCGGTGAAAGTCAATGGATCACAGGGCCGGCGGCGCGCCAAGATGTGCAGCGTTTGCGCGCGAGAAGCTCAGCCATCATCACCGGCATTGAAAGCATTAAACACGATGATTCAGCGTTAACCGTTCGTGCAGACGAGTTAGGCTTAGACAAAGACTGGGCAGATGAAATTGCGCAGCGCCAACCATTGCGCGTGGTGTTGGATAGCAAAGGCCAGATATCTAAAGATGCCAACATTCTGCAACAACCAGGTACCACACTGGTGGCGGTACGTCATGGCGTGCAACTGCACGGGGTAGAAACCTTACCGTTGAATCACGATGAACATGGCTTGGATCTCACGGCCTTGTTAAAAGAATTAGGGTTACGCCAATGCAATGAAGTGTTGGTGGAAACCGGTGCCACCTTGGCCGGTGAATTTGTGCGCCAAGGGCTGGTGGATGAAATGGTGTTGTACATGGCTCCATGTTTACTGGGCAGCGATGCCAGAGCATTACTCAACTGGCCCATGACCACCATGGCAGAAAAACAGACATTAACCATTTTAGATAACCGCATGGTGGGGCAGGACATTCGCCTCACCCTGGGTTTTCAAAGCTAGATAGAGGCGCCAAGTGTTCACAGGCATTATCGAAGCAAAAGGCAAGGTGCTAGCCAAGCAAGCTCAGGGCGGTGACCTTAAAGTGACCCTTGAGACCGGCGCGTTGGATTTATCCGATGTGAAACTGGGTGACAGCATTGCCGTTAACGGCGTGTGTTTAACTGTGATTGCCCTAAGCGGAAATGGTTTTAGTGCGGATATCAGTAATGAAACCCTTGCCCATACCCGTTGGTCAGAAATCAACTTGGGTGACACGGTAAATTTAGAAAAAGCATTAACCCCCACTACCCGTTTGGGTGGGCACTTGGTCAGTGGCCATGTGGATGGCATTGGTCAAGTGATTGAGCGCAGCGAAGATGCGCGCTCCATACGTTTTAAAGTACAAGCGCCACAGGAGTTGGCCCGTTACATTGCCCACAAAGGCTCCATCACAGTGGATGGCGTGAGCTTAACGGTCAATGCAGTAAACGCTGACGTGTTTGAATTAAACATTGTGCCGCATACTGCAAAGGAAACCACCTTGTATGAGTTTGCACCGGGTCGCAAGGTGCATTTGGAAGTGGATTTAATTGCCCGATATTTAGAGCGTTTAATTTCAGGGCAAACGCAAAATAAAGAATCCAATTTGAGTGTGGGCTTTTTAGCCGAGCACGGATTCGTTTAAACCGATTACATTTAAAAATAGAGTAGCAGCATGGCCTTAAATACAACCGAAGAAATCATTGCCGATATTCGTGACGGTAAAATGGTTATCTTGATGGATGACGAAGACCGCGAAAATGAAGGTGACATTATTGTTGCCGCAGAAAAAGTCACACCAGAAATCATTAACTTCATGGCGAGCAAAGCCCGTGGTTTGATTTGCTTAACCCTAACGCCAGAGCGTTGCGATTATTTAGGCTTGCCTTCCATGGTGTCTGGTAATGGCTCTAAGTTTTCCACGCCATTTACTGTTTCAATTGAAGCGGCAGAAGGGGTGACCACAGGTATTAGCGCGGCGGATCGCGCAGTGACAGTACTAGCAGCCGTGAACCCAATGAGCAAGCCGGATGCCATCGTGCAGCCAGGGCATATTTTCCCATTGCGTGCGCAAGCGGCTGGCGTATTAGCTCGCGCTGGGCACACAGAAGCCGGTTGTGATTTAGCGCGCTTG
The DNA here is from genome assembly GCA_041546605.1 of Bermanella sp. GTDB lineage: Bacteria > Pseudomonadota > Gammaproteobacteria > Pseudomonadales > Oceanobacteraceae > Bermanella. The sequence continues at coordinate 12,788 of JBFEWA010000009.1, read as the reverse complement.
GCGGGCTTACAACCAGCCGGTTGTATCGTCGAAATCATGAACGAAGACGGCACCATGGCGCGCCGCCCTGAATTAGAAGAATTTGCAAAAGAGCACGGTTTAAAAATCGGCACCATTGCGGATTTAATTCAATACCGCATGGCTAACGAGCAAACCATCGAAAAACTCAGTACAGATACTATCAACACTGTGCATGGTGAATTCGATTTACATGTATATCGCGACACCATTAATGGCGATTCCCACTTGGCTATTACCAAGGGTGATGTACCTAACACGGAAGCACCTTTGATTCGCGTACAAGCCGCGGAAACCTTGCGCGATGTGATTGGTGCCTTGATGGCTAACAGCGAAAGCTGGTCATTAAGCAATGCATTAGAAGCCATTTCACAAGCAGAAGCAGGTGCGTTAGTGATGCTAAACGCCGGCGAAAAAGAAGATATTTTAACGTCCATCGAAACTTTCTTTGGTCGTCAAAAACCCCAGCGTACCACTGACGTCGACAGTTCAGGTGCGTACGTGACCATTGGTACCGGCTCGCAAATTTTACGCGATCTAGGTGTCACTAAGATGCGTCTGCTGAGCAGTCCAATGAAATTTGCAGGCATTTCTGGCTTTAATTTAGAAGTGATTGAATACATCCCTTGTAAAAATTAAGCGCCACAAACACGAACATAATTAAAAATTTGTAAAGGTAAAGAACATGAAAACAATTGCAGGAAGCTTCACTCCAATGGACGCTAAATTCGCCATCGTGCAAACCACGTGGAATGAATTTGTTGTGGATAAGCTAGTTGATGGTGCAGTACGTGGTTTAACTCGTCACGGTATCAGCGAAGACAACATCACGTTGATCCATTGTCCTGGTGCATTTGAAGTACCATTGGTTGTTAAAAAATTAGCAGAAAGCGGCAACTACGATGCAGTTATCGCATTGGGTGCGGTTATTCGTGGTTCTACTCCACACTTTGACTATGTAGCCGGTGAAGCAGCGAAAGGCCTTGGCCAAATCGCATTGAATACTGGTGTGCCTGTGTCGTTTGGTATTTTAACTGTGGATACTATCGAACAAGCCATCGAACGCGCTGGTACTAAAGCCGGTAACAAAGGTGAAGAGTCTGCGTTAAGCGCATACGAAATGGTCAGTCTGCTTAAGCAGCTGGAGGCTTAATGAACGACAAAGCGATTTCACGCAAAGACCACAGCGGCCGCCCGAATCCGGGCGCCCGTCGCAAGGCGCGCCATTATGCCATGCAAGCCCTGTATCAATGGGATATGGCCGGTGCCAGCTTAAACAAAATTGAAGCTGAGTTTTTAGTGGATAACGACATGACCCATGTGGATACGGAATACTTCCGTGACATCCTACGTGGCGTACCGAATAACTTAGGCGAGTTGGATGACATGCTGACCCCTTGCTTAAGCCGTGGTATGGAAGAAGTGACGCCAGTTGAAAAAGCCATTTTACGTTTAGCGGCATTTGAATTAGCTCATCGTATTGATGTGCCGTATCGTGTGGTGATTAACGAAAGCGTTGAGCTTTCTAAAAAGTTCGGTGCTACCGAAAGTCATAAATTTATTAATGGCGCACTGGATAAACTTGCACAAAAAGTGCGAGTGGTTGAAATAAAAAAATAAGAATTTCATTTTCTTGTATTACACAAGAAAACTAAAAGGCGAGAGTAAGCGGTGAACGAATTTCAACTCATTCAGCAGTACTTTCAACAATCGCAACTCGCCTTTTCTAATGCCTATCTTCGCCATGGAATTGGCGATGATTGCGCAACCTTAAATATCCCCCCTGAATTTGATTTACACCTTTCACTGGATACCTTGGTGGAGGATGTACACTTTCCCAAACAAGCCCATGCATTTGATATCGCTACCCGAGCGTTAGCGGTAAGCGTGAGTGATTTAGCGGCCATGGGGGCCATTCCCATCGGCTTTACCTTAGCCATTACTTTACCAACCAATGATGTTTCTTGGCTTAAAGCATTTACCGATGGCTTGGCTCAAGCAGCGCAGTATTATCAATGTCCGTTGATCGGTGGTGATACCACCAAAGGGCCGTGTTTGGTTTTAAGCTTGCAGGTACATGGCATAACCCCCAAAGGCAAAGGCTTAACTCGTAGCGGCGCTCAAGCGGGTCATAAAGTGTATGTGAGTGGGCCGTTAGGGGATGCGGCTGGAGCACTGCCCTTAGTGCTGAAAGATCCCAGTTTGAATACTGGCTTGGCTAAGCAGTTTTATGCACCGCTGGCTCAAATCGAATTTGCGCAAACCATACAAGACTACGCCAGCAGTTGTTTGGATATTAGTGATGGTCTCGTGCAAGACTTGAATCATTTATGCAAAGCCTCGAAAGTGGGCATGTTGATCGAGCCAAGTTTGATTCCTTTGTCCGATGCGTTATTGAGTACCTATGATCCCACACGAGCATTAAAGTATGCCCTCACCGGTGGCGACGATTACCAGTTAGCGTACACAGCAGCTCATTGCCCGAATGGGATTTGTATTGGCGAAGTGGTTGTTGGGGACAAAGTCGAAGTGAAGGGTATGACATTGGGTGCCGGTGGTTATCAGCATTTTATTTAAATGTGGATATGAGTTGATAAAGTAAAGGGTATTTAATTTTTGAATTGTTTTTGTGTTTATTATATTTAGTAAATAAGAGTATAGCATTATTGATTTATGAGATGCTGGTTTATAGGCTTTGTTTTAAATTTGTAAATTAAACAGGTTTAAAATGAAAGTGATTACAGATGCTTATGCTCCACCAGCGCTACTATGGGGTCCTTGGCTTGAGATTGGTAGCCAATTTGGAGGCCCAAGTACATGGAAGGTTAGTTTTGAAAGTATATCGGATGCTCCATCAAGCTTTGAAGCAGAAATTAGTTACTTTTCGGGAGGGATGGAGCAGGTCGATTTAGTTTTGGGGCCCAATTCTCATACATTTACAGCTGGTATTTGCGTTTGTATTTCAAAAATACGTTTTAGAAGCCATTCAATAGGGCAGGTAATTAAGGTTTATGTACATTAAATATTTAAGTTTTATTATTTTACTCTTATTACCTATTTCGCTCACACATTCCGGTGAAGAGTCTTTACTTATTGAAGTAGTAAAATCTAAACAGACTTTATTGTCAGCCCATAATATTACAGGTTTTAGTATAAAAAATGATCCGTTAGGCCGGCCGTATTTAGAGCTAACTTTGTCTGAGCGTGGTGTTGCTGAGGTTAGTCGTATAACCCAAGCCCTGAAAGGGGAAACGGTGAATATTTGGCTGGGGGAGCACCCTGTCGCATTATCACTTATTATACAAACTGCAATATCATCTTCGGCGATTAGAGTTCCTGTGGATAATATGGCGGATGCTCAAAGTATTCTAAGGATGCTGGATAAAAAAGGAGCACAGTAAAAAGTGTAAGGTCGATACAGATGATTAAACTAATTCATGATCTATAAAAAGAGATAACTGGTTTCAGGTATATTTTCGGCTAAAAATAAGTGACGACTTTTTGTTAGTTAGCGGCAGCCTTGAGCGAAATAAGAGTTTCGCTAACTCATCATAGCCTTGCGTAGCTTGGGCAGCTGAGTGGGGTAGGCTGCTTTTAATTTGATCAGGCACAAAAAAGCCCAGCTAATAGCTGGGCTTTTCATTAGAAAAATAAGTTTAAGCTTATTTTTCTAAGTTAGCGGCAGCCTTGAGCGAAATAAGAGTTTCGCTAACTCATCATAGCCTTGCGTAGCTTGGACAGCTGAGTGGGGTAAGCTGCTTTTAATTTAATCAGGCATAAAAAAGCCCAGCTAGTAGCTGGGCTTTTCATTAGAAAATAAGTTGAAGCTTATTTTTCCATGTTAGCGATTTCTTTCGCTAACTCATCATAGCCTTTTTTGGCTTGGAACTTCTGCCATAGAGCTTTCTCGTTGTTCATAGAAGTCTTAAGAGCAGTTTCGTGGATTAGGCCAGCGGCTTTGTCATCTAAACCAACAAGCACGTATAAGGTACCGTTAGGGCTGGTTTTAGACTTGTACATACGAGTGCCAACAAGGGTTTCGTTGGTGATCTGCTTAGTAACAGACGTATTTACTTTATCCACAGTTTCGCTGTCGCCCACACCTGTGGTTTCAGCGAATTGCTTCACCATATTTTGTACTTGTACTTTCATCATTTGCGCCAGTTGAACACGGGCAGCAGCAGTGGCTTGTTGCTTCATGAAGTTCATGCCAGCGCCAGATTTGTCTGCGCTACCAACAGCTGAAACAGCTAAACCTTCCACAGGCTCGTCACATACCCAGCCAGGAGCGGCGGTTTGTGGAGCATCTGGGAACGTACAATCTAGAACCACTTGTTTCTCACCGCCACCAAAGCAAGCGGTTAGTGATAGAGCTAAGGCACTGATGCCAAGTACACGGGTTAGGGCCATCTTCTTCTCCTTGAAGGAAATTGGGGTTAGGATGTTGTAACCTTAACCAATAACCTCACTTCTCGCCAGAGTTTCCCATGAAAAAAATGTTAAAAATGACAATAACTGTGACCTGGTTTAGCAGTGCGTTATTGATTTTAACCGCTTGTGCCACGTCGCCGAAAAGTGATCGCCCTAAATGGATTGAAACCCCTGCTCATCATCAAGCCGTGGGTAGTTGTGGCACCCATGCGTTGGGGCGCTATAAACAGCAAGAATGTGCCATGTCACGAGCGCGTTTAGAGCTGGCGGCGCGTAAAGGGGTGGCCATTTCAGCTGTGTCTGTCATGACGGAAAGTGCGACCAATCTGTCCAGCCAAAGCACCTTGAATGGCAAGGTGGAGCAGCAAGTGAATAGCACCATTAAGACTCGATTGGTGGATAGTTATCACGACAAGGCCCAAGATATTATTTGGGTGTTGCTAGAAGAGAATTAAGCCATAAAAAAGCGCGTAGATTACGCGCTTTCTTCTTGGTCGGGTGTATCTGCGTTAGGCCGTCTTTTTTCCACCATGCGCCCAAAGAAAATACCAATTTCAAATAATAAATACATGGGTAATGCCAAGATAGTCTGACTGATGACATCCGGTGGTGTTACCAGCATGCCCACCACAAAGCAGCCCACGAAAATATACGGACGCTTTTCTGTCAGGCTAGCCACGGACGTGATACCCGTCATGATCATTAAAATGGTGGCGATGGGAATTTCAAAGGCGACACCAAAGGCAAAGAATATTTTAAGAATGAAATTCAGAATATTGTTGATATCCGGTAGAAAGTTCACCCCTTCAGGGCCAATGGCGGTGAAAAAACCAAACGCCAATGGTAGTACCACAAAATACGCAAAGGCGATTCCGGCATAAAATAAGAAAATACTGCTAATCAATAACGGCGCAGCAAAGCGCTTCTCGTGTTTGTACAGACCTGGTGCAATAAAAGACCAAGCCTGATGCAAAATAAAGGGAATGGCGATGAAAACCGCAGCAAACAAGGTGAGCTTAAACGGAACTAAAAAGGGTGATGCCACACCAGTTGCAATCATGCTGCTGCCTTCAGGCAATAGCACTTCCAATGGCTTGGATAGGTAAAGATACAACTGATTTGAAAAACTGTACAAACCAATGAAGATCAACAATATCAGGCCAACCGCTTTTAATAAGCGATTGCGCAGTTCGATGAGGTGAGTAATCAAGGGTTGCTGTTGCTGCATTTGCGCCAGCTCTTCTTTGGATTGCTTAGCCATTACTGATCCCCTTTAGGTTTGGCAGGGGGCGGGGCAATGGCGTTTTCCTCAAGAGGCTGGGTCTGGGGAAAGTCTTGATGTTCTTGCTCTTGCTGTTCACGGGCTAGCTGTGCCGCCTGTTCTTCAGGGGACATATAGCTGTGTTGGCTGTCTTTGAGTTTTTCTTGTAACTCTTGCTGGCGCACTTCCCGTTCGATTTCTTGTTGAATACCGCTCATGGTGCGTCGAATCCGACCCACTAATAAACCTAGGGTGCGGGCCGCCTTAGGTAAACGCTCTGGGCCTAATACAATCAGCCCGAGCACACCCACCACTAATAGTTCAGCAAAACCAATATCAAACATAATGACTTCTTAGAATTGTTTATTTGCTTTTGTCTTCTTCTTTCGCTTTTTCAGAAAACTGAGCGTCGGCTTGTTTGTTTTCTAATTTGTCAGCTTCTTCTTTTTTCTCATCGTCGCTCATGGCTTTTTTGAAGCCCTTCACGGCACCGCCAAGGTCACCACCTAGTGTGCGTAATTTTTTTGTGCCGAAAATTAAAATAACCACTACAAGGATGATTAATAATTGCCAAATGCTAATGCCACCAAACATGATGTGCTCCTTAGATAAAAAATAGATTTAAAATCCGATAAGTTTAGAGCCAGCTAACACATGCCAGTGCATGTGAAACACTTCTTGCCCGCCTTTTTCACCATTGTTGGTAATCACACGAAAGCCTTCTAGCTGTTCTTGTTTTGCAATGGCGTTAATGCTTTGTAATACCTGAGTGACAATTGGCCATTGATGCGGCTGGGTGGCAGCTAAATTCTCGATGTGTTGCTTGGGAACCACAAGGATATGAGTGTCGGCCTTTGGGGCGATATCGTGAAACGCTAACACGTTGTCATCTTCGTAGACTTTATTACAAGGGATATCCCCTTTTATGATGCTACAAAAAATACAGTCACTCATACTTGCCACTACTCAATTATTTACTGCGATTGGCTTTTTCTTCGAGTCCAGACAAATTAAAACGACGTTTTAATTCTTCCAGAACCACTTGTGGGTCTTCCCCTAAATCCGCCAACATCACCATGGTGTGAAACCAAAGGTCAGCCGTTTCGTAGATCACATCTTTGTTGTCGCCAGATGCTTTTGCATCTTTGGCTGCAATGATGGTTTCTGTGGCTTCTTCACCCACTTTTTCTAAGATTTTGTTCAAGCCATTACGATACAGGCTTGCCACATAAGAGCTGTCTGCGTCAGCGGATTTACGCTCTTCTAAAATTTTGCCTAATTGGCTGATTACATCACTCATAATCACTCCTTAATTCTGATTTGATCATACCCCATCTTGTGTGGGGACAATACCGCTAATCTGACTATTAACCGCGCAGGGCCAGCCAACTCAAGCCTAATAAGACCAAGGTCATACTGGCTGTTTGCCCCCACAAGAATGGGCTGTGCAGGCCCACCAAGCCTAGAGCACTGATGATGACACCTATGCTTCGGTTTTTACGGCGTTGGCTTTGCTGTTGTAATTGCGCCTCGATGGCATCCAATTTGGCCCCTAGCTTTTGTTGTTGCTGTGGGTATTGCCCTAAGGTTAGCAAGGTGTTGCGAATGGTTTCCGGCATATGGGGAGCATGTTGAATCCAAGCTGGTGCTTGGCGTTTCAGTTCGCGCCAAATGGCTTTTGGACCAATGCGATTATGCATCCATTGCTCAAGGTAAGGTTTGGCGGTGTTCCATAAATCTAATTGCGGATACAGCTGACGACCAAGGCCTTCGATGTTGAGTAAGGTTTTTTGTAAGAGCACCAATTGAGGTTGCACTTCCATGTTAAAGCGGCGAGCGGTTTGGAATAAGCGCAGCAATAATTGCCCAAAGCTGATTTCTGCTAACGGTTTTTCAAAGATGGGCTCGCACACGCTGCGAATGGCCGCTTCAAACTCATTGATTTTGGTGCCACTGCCAACCCAGCCCGATTCCACATGTAAGCGTGCTACTTCGTGGTAATCCTGATTGAAAAACGCCAAAAGGTTACGGGCGAGATAGTCTTGATCGGTTTCGCTTAAAGTGCCCACGATGCCACAGTCGATGGCAATGTACTGAGGGGCTTGCGGGTCGTTATGAGCCACAAAGATGTTGCCTGGGTGCATATCCGCATGAAAGAAGCTGTCGCGAAACACTTGGCGGAAGAAGATTTCGACACCACGCTCAGCCAAAACTTTCATGTTGGTGCCGCGTTCAATGAGTTGCGCAACGTCACCGATGGGCGTGCCATAGATGCGCTCCATGACCATCACATTAGGGCGACAATAATCCCAATACACTTCTGGAACATACAGCAATGGGCTGTCGTTAAAATTACGACGCAACTGCGAAGCGTTGGCAGCTTCGCTCATTAAATCTAATTCACCAAAAATGGTGTGTTTGTAATCTTCTACCACTTCAACTGGACGCAAACGTTTGCCATCACGGGCGTAACGTTCCATTAATTTTGCCGCCAGCATCATGATGGAAAGATCTTTATTAATGGTTTTTTCAAGATTCGGGCGAATGACCTTGATCACCACATCTTCGCCGCTTTTGAGCTTGGCGCTGTGCACTTGGGCGATGGAGGCCGAGGCCAGCGCATGGGCTTCAAATTCACTGAATACGGTTTCGATGGACTCCCCTAAGCCTTGCTCAATAATGCGACGGGCAACCTCGGGTTTGAAGGGCGGCACCTTGTCTTGCAGTTTGGCCAGCTCAGTGGCTAAGTCTTCTGGCAGTAAATCTTTGCGCGTGGAAAGCAGTTGCCCGAACTTAATATAAATGGGGCCAAGGGCCACAAGGGCTAAACGTAAGCGTTTGGCTTTGGGCACGCGCTTAGGAATTGGGTTTAAACGCCAAGGGGCCAAATAAAACGCCAAGCGCAAATACCAAGGCAATAGGCTCACGGGTACAAAGTCATCTAAGCGATATTTGCTGAAGACATAAAGCAGTGTGAGTAGGCGTTTTAATTGGGTCATATTATTGAGCTGCGTTTTTTATTTTGGCGGCAAGGCGTTGCACTCGCGCTTCAAGGCGTTCGCTATCTTGCTTTAATTTGGCAATGGCAGAGAACTGACTTTCACCTTCTAGTTTATGTGGCGCCAGTTGTAGTTCATCGCGCACATATTCTGTGGTGTCTTGTCGTAACTTTTCACCGGTTTGCTTTAACCAGCTGCCTAAGCGGCGTAAGTTTTTACCCATGACGTGGGCCACCACTGGGCCAGTGACGTCGCTGATCATGGCTTCGAAATCAATGTTCAATTGGCTCATGGCTTCGGCCAAGCCCATGGCTAACTGACTCGAGCCTTGAATTTGAATGTCGCTTTTCATTAGTGCCGCATGCTTGTCGTCATGGCGAGCCAAATTAATAAAGGCATGTAACTCCCCTGTGAGTTTGGCATCAGGGGTGTTGTCATAGTGGGCCATGAGACGCAGCTCAGGGCCGAAGGCCACATATAGGGTAGTGGCCGGTTGCGCAATCTCGATAGCCAGCACCTTGGGCGCAAGGGCGGCTAATTTCTGCGACGTGGCGGCATCATAGCGTAAGGCTTTGTTGATGGTAAGCTCTGCTGCAGCGAGCGCACCTTGAATCACAGTTTGATCCATTGTTGATCCTTAGGACTTGATACCTTTGTGTAACGCAACGATGCCACCAGTGAGATTGTGGTATTCACAATTGGCGAAGCCGGCATCTTCAAACATGGCTTTTAATTCGTCTTGCCCTGGGTGCATGCGGATGGACTCAGCTAAATAACGATAGCTGTCGGCATCATTGGTGATGAGTTTGCCCATGAAAGGTAAGGCGGTAAAACTATATAAATCGTAGGCTTTTTTCAGCAATGGGTTGTTGGTTTTAGAGAACTCCAATACCAATAAACGACCACCTGGCTTAAGTACACGGTTAAATTCACGTAGTGCTTGGTCTTTGTCGGTGACGTTGCGCAGACCAAAGGCCATGGTCACCACATCAAAGCTGTTGTCTTCAAATGGCAGGCACTCAGCGTTGGCTTGTACGCATTCTATGTTGCCGCTGTAGCCTTTATCCAATAAACGATCACGGCCTACCTTGAGCATGGAATCATTGATGTCGGCCAATACTACTTTGCCTTCTGGGCCAACCAGGTCAGAGAACTTCATGGTTAAATCGCCGGTACCGCCGGCGATATCCAGTACCGTATCGCCTTTACGCACGCCGGTGAATTCCATGGTGAAGCGCTTCCACAAACGGTGAATGCCAAACGACATTAGATCGTTCATCACATCGTATTTAGCTGCAACACTGTGGAAAACTTCGGCAACCTTGCCTTGTTTCTCTTCGGCATTAACTGTCTGGTAACCAAAGTGGGTGGTTTTCTTCTCGGACATGCGTGGGGCCTGATTCTAACAACGATAATTGGGGGCTATTCTAGCCCGCTTGGGGCCAGATGTCTTGTGGCTGGGGGCTAATCTACCGACTTAAACTGGATGGTGTTGGATTCGCGGGATTTTCCTGCCGCTGCCAGCTTTTCTAGGTAGATTTGCCAGAGCTGATCCTGCTGGCGGCAAAGCTCTTGCAAATAGGGCCAATTGAATAGACCTGAGTCATGGCCGTCATCAAAGCTGATCTTAAGGGCGTAGTTACCCACAGGTTCTAACTTGAGGATGCGCACATCTTTTTTGCCGTATTGCAGCACTTCATTGCCCACACCATGGCCGCGCACTTCAGCGCTGGGGCTGTGTACGCGTAAGAATTCCGCGCTTAGGCTGCAAGGGGTGTCTTGCCAGGCCAGTTCCAATTGCTGAGATTGCTTATGAAACTTAATTAACGATGGAATACTGGCTTGGCTCATAGGTTAACCGTTGATCATGTGTTCGGGTGTCAAATTGGGGCTGCCGTTACCAGCATCTTGCGCCTGCTTGACCAAGCGAATTAAACGCTCGTTCATTGGGGTGGCAATATTAACACGTTTTCCCAGATTCACGATTTCCCCAGAAATATAATCCACCTCCACAGGGCGGTGATTTTGCAGGTCTTCCCACATGCTGGAGCGGGCATCTGGGTCGATGGCCAGCATCTTGTGAGCCACCCGTTTAAACAGAAAATCCGGTAATGCCAAGATATAAGGAATCACATGCACAGGCACGGCGGCCACTTGCCCCGGGGCGATGCCAGCGGCTTTCAGCACAGCCAAGCCTTCTTTTAGGCACTGACTATAAATACGGCGATAGCCGCGAGTCTCTAACTGTTGTTTAAGGGGGATACCCGCTAGGGCGTTCACCGGGTTGTTTAGGTTCAGCAGAAATTTGCCCCACATAATATTCAGCATGTCGTCTTTCAGCTCGAATCCCAATTGCGCGGCATCCGCCAATTGTTTTAAAGGCAGTGCATGCGGGTGATTTTGGCAGTACAGGTTGCCTTCGGTGCCGCAGTGATAATGCCCTTCATTTTGATACACCACATTGTAAGGCACCATCACGGGTAAAATGGTGTGCTGAGGCAAGCTGGCTTTTAAGGTATCGGTATTGCCCATGCCGTTTTGCAAAGAGAAAATCGTGGCATCTTGATTGCCACTTAGCAAAATCGCTTGAGCCATGGCTTGGGTGTCTTTGCTTTTCACACACACCAAAATCATATCCGCATCTCTCAGCACAGATTCATCCGCGGTCACATGAAATTGGTTGGCGGTGAGTTGCGCGTGATAACCGGTCCAATCAGACAGGGTTAAGCCATGTTGCTCCAAATCGTTTTTGACGCGCTCACGCGCTAAAAAGTGCACATTGGCGCCGCCGGCGGCTAAGCGACCACCCACATAGCACCCAATGCTGCCGGCTCCGGCGATAACAATCTTTTCTGATCTCATGGTGAACTCTTTGATGACGTTATGTAATAAAGATTAACCTAACCACGGATACTTTTGCGGCCAAATATTAGGCATTTACGGTCAGTTTGTTATTAATTAGATACGCCTTGATTTTATAAGGATGAGCTTTATTAGTGTTAGTTTTAACCCATGCACAGTATTTACAAACTTCATTACATTTATTTATAGAGATGGTTATTCTTAGGCGTATTCAGAGATGTGTTTAATATTCATTGGAAGTTCAATTTCAAGAGCATATACTTTTGAAACTTAAAATCGGATGGCAGTCGTTTAAATACAAGCAAGATTAATTCGTATTTATAACTGTAAAAACATCTCAATAAATTCAAGAAGAAGGAGTGTGCTTGTGAAAGGTGATGATAAGGTCATTAAGCTATTAAACACATGTTTAGAAAATGAATTAGTGGCCATTAACCAGTATTTTCTCCACGCTCGCATGTTTAAAAATTGGGGTCTAGAAGGCCTTGATAAAGTGGAATATAAAAAGTCCATCAAAGACATGAAGCAAGCGGATAAGATTATCGAGCGAGTTTTGTTTTTAGAAGGCATTCCTAATTTGCAAAAGCTGGGTAAATTATTTGTGGGTGAAAACCCAAAAGAAATGTTGGAATGCGACTTAAAACTGCAAGAAATCAGTTTGACTACACTGCGTGATACCATTGTGTATTGCGAGTCGGTTCAGGATTTCGTCAGCCGTGATATGTTAGTTGAAATTCTAGAAGACGAAGAAGAGCATTATGATTGGATTGAAACTCAACTGGATCTCATTAAAAAAGTGAGTATCGAGAATTATCTGCAATCCATGATGCACAGCGAATAACCGGAGAAGACAAATGAAAGGTAACAAAAAAGTCATTGATACTTTGAATTCATTGCTTGCCGGTGAGCTGACTGCAATGGATCAATACTTCATTCATTCAAGAATGTACGAAGATTGGGGGTTGAATAAACTCTATGAACGCATCGCTCATGAAATGGAAGATGAAACCGGGCACGCGGATTTAATGATTAAGCGTATCCTGTTTTTAGAAGGCTTCCCGGATATGGTGAAACGTGAGCCGCTAAATGTGGGTAAGACCGTTGAAGAAATGCTGCGTAATGATTTGGCATTGGAATACGCTGTGGTGAAAAACCTGCGCGAAGCCATTGTTATTTGTGAACAAGAAAAAGACTTTGAAACCCGTGCCATGCTGGTT
>JBFEWA010000515.1:0-1366 GCA_041546605.1 Bermanella sp. | reverse complement strand
TTTAGAGTTGCACGATATTAAAGCATGGCTATGGGCGGCTCAAGTGGCGCAAGCTTGGTCGTAACAAAAAGCCCACAATGACTACAAACCAAATTGGAAGGCTACCACCGCTGCCAGTGCCGAATTTGGGAGCTACCTCTTTAGGGTTAATGGCTTGGAGCTCCACTGTTTGATCGGTATTACTAGTATTTAAATTAATGTTTGTTGATAAGTAATCTCTGTGACTGACAGTGGCAATGACATTAGAACCTGACTCAGGAAGATATAAAGTAACGTTACCGTTTTTATCCGCCGTGTAATTCATATCGAGATTTAAGCTATCCAGCAGTACATAACCATCAATGTTTACATTTGCGTTGGGTATTGCTCGATTATGAGTGTCTTTAATATTGATCGAATACGCTTGTGAAGGATATGCCTTGGCGTTTTCTAAAGAAACGCTTGAATACTTTCCTGCACTGCTCACACTTAAGCTTAATGAGGTGGCCTCAGTTTGATTCTGACTCTCAATTTCAAATACGGCTGGGTTAAAGAGAGCAGGGTTGGACTCCGCGGTGGTTGTGTCTTTTTCCTCGTTGTTAACAAAGAAATTTAACACCTGTGTTGGTGATTGCTCGAGAGTATAAGTCGTGCCTGCTTCACCACCTTCGATAGTTAGAGTTTGTCGGGCATGGTTATCCATAAAATTCGTGGCTGACCAAACTAAACGTAAAGGGCGAACGATATTGATGCTGATGGTTTCATTACCATCTGTGAGGGTTAACGTGTACTCACCGGCAAATTCCCCAGATTCTGGGTAGGGAATCGTAATGGTATTACCATCTTGGCTTGGTTGAGTGGCCACACGGTCACCATTTTTATCTGTCAGTTCAAGTGTAAACGTATCGGCTAAACCATCCACGGTAATATTCAATGGGTTGGTATTTGATTGCAATATTTCGGAGTTATCTGGGTACGCGCCACAGCCAGTGGTTTTGATATGACTTGTACGACTTGCTTGAGTTTCCCAGCCTAGGTCTTGCAAAAGATAAAGTGCTAAACCTAGATTATTAGCATCTCCTGTGTCGCTAGGCTCCATAAGTTCATTAGGGAAGGCGTCATCTGTGAAGTGGCTGATACTACTGCCTTGCTCAATCGGGCTAGGTGCATACATGAGGGCGCAATCACCGGCACTGAAGACTGAGTCACCATCATTATCACTAAACCCATTAGATAACACGCCAATGGCTTGGCTATTAACATTCCCGCCTGCCCACGCTAAACCATTCACGCTTCGTGCAGAAGTTTGGCGACTACTATCAGACATGAAAGGGTCAGACCATGTGCGATTATCTCGGATGCTGTATAAAAATGTTGAAAATATGTC
>JBFEWA010000330.1:0-3685 GCA_041546605.1 Bermanella sp. | reverse complement strand
GCCACGTGAGCACTTTCGGGAATGATCATTTCTGGTTTTCTAACGCGGCGTTGGTCTTTTGCCATGTCGCGATAGGTTTTTACCGCCATTAAGCAGCTTTCGGTACCGCCGGATGTGACAACGCCGCATACTTCATCAGTGCCGTTGAGAATATCCGCCACAGCGCTGATGATTTCATTTTCCATCTTTTTTAAGCTTTTAAACGCGGTTGGGTTTAACCCATTTTCACAGGCAAACTTAAAGTAGGATTCTTTTAAGAAGTCCTGGTGTTCATCGTTAAGGTAATAAACCAAGCTCCAAACTTTTGCGTCTTTGTAATTGGGATCTTGTGCCTTAAAGGCATCTAGCTGATTAAAAATCTCATTGCTGGGTATGCCCGAGGCAGGCATGGGTTTATGAATGCTCATGGTGCACCTTTTTATTTTTATAATGCTTGTAAAAACATGGCTAAGCTGATGCCAAGGTAATTACCTAAGGCGTAGCCAATGATGCCCGTGGTCATGCCACTGAGCAGAATATTTGGATTATTGAGGGCCTTGGCCATCATAGGCACAAATGGAGGTGAGCAAATGGCACTCACGGATGTGACCATGAAAGTATCACTGTCGATGTTAAATATTTTGCATAGCAGGGCATGCAAAGTAAGGCTGAGAAAAATGGTGGAAAATAAAAAGATAGCCACAATAGGGTCAAATTGTATTAGATTTTCCAAGTTGGCCATGGAGGCCACCACAAAACAAAAGACATAAATTAAATACATGCCCATTTTGTAAGCTTGAGTTAAAGCGCGCACCTTATCGGAAAGCGAAAACAAAATCCCACCACTGGTAAGTAGAATAATAGTAAGGGAAGCAGTGCTATTTAAATGCAGCACATACTTGAGCAATTCACTTAAACCAACAGCGCCCGCCACAACGGTAATGGCTAGCAGAATAATGTTAAGCATGGGTTTCATTGCTTTTGTTTGTTTGAATTCGGAGTAGTCGTCATCATCCATGTGTGTGGTGATTTGGTCGTCTGGATTTTGGAAGCTGGGCTTGTTCAAAATAAAGCGGAAAAACGGAATCGCGATGCTCACCATAAACAGCATATAGGTGGCGCCCATCAAGGTGTCAAAGCTATGAAAAATTAAATACAAATCATGGTCGATATTAAGACCTGATTTGATGGCCGCCAGATTCGGCGTCCCCCCTGTATATACCCCCACGGACATGCCTGCCAATTGCGCCAGCTCGGTTTGATTGTGCTGAGGGGACTGCAAATAAACAAACAAAAAACTCGCACAGGCCACCACGGCACTGGTTGCAAATAACATGGAGATCATGGCTTTGCGTGCAACCTTTCCCCATTGGCGAATGTTCAGCGTGAACAGCAGCATGGGCAGTGCCAGTGCGATGCTCACTTCTGCCAAGGTGTTTTGAATGGGTAAAAACTCAGGGGGAATGACCTGCAGGTTACCCACTATGATGCCAGCGCCGTAACATAAAATAATCACGCCGATTTTCTTTGCTAAAGGGGATTTTTGGATCAGTTGCAAAAATAACGCAGGCACGAGTAAGCAGATAAGAATGAAAAAAACGGACATGGCAGAGCCTACGGTTATTGTTTTTATTATGCCCATGAAATCACGGGGCTAGATTGGATGGTATATTAAAAACGGACAAAACATGTGAATAACGGTCAGGGCGGGATTTGTACAGACTCTTTTATGAATCGGGCAAAAAAAATCCCTTGTATCACTACAAGGGATTTTTATTACGACGTCTCACGTCTAGCAGTTATAGCAACTCAATCGCCATAGCAGTGGCTTCACCACCACCGATACAAAGTGCTGCAACACCCTTGGTTTTGCCTTTGGTTTTAAGGGCATTCATTAGGGTGACGATCAAGCGAGAACCAGTGGAACCTACAGGGTGACCTTGTGCACAGGCACCACCGAAGATGTTCACGGTTTCAGGGTCTAGGCCAAGTTCTTTGATTGGCATCATGGCAACCATGGCGAAGGCTTCGTTGATCTCATATAGGTCAACGTCATCTTTGCTCCAGCCCGTTTTAGCGAATAGGTTTTCAATGGCACCTACAGGGGCAATGGTGAATTCGCTTGGGTGTTGAGATTGCGTCGCGTGACCCACGATGCGTGCCATAGGCTTAAGGCCGCGAGCCTTGGCTTCGCTTTCAGCCATAAGAACAAGCGCAGAAGCACCATCAGAAATAGAAGATGCGTTAGCCGCGGTGATGGTACCGTCTTTTTTGAACGCTGGGCGCAATGAAGGAATCTTTTCAATGTTAGCGTTGAACGGTTGCTCATCATGCTCAACCACGGTTTCACCACGACGAGTGGTCACAGTAACCGGTACGATTTCATCTTTTAGTGTACCTGCTTCGATAGCGGCCTTTGCACGAGTCAAAGATTGGATGGCGTAGTTATCCATTTCTTCACGGCTGTAGCCTTTTTTATCCGCCACTTCTTGAGCAAAGCTGCCCATTAAACGGCCAGTTTCGGCATCTTCAAGACCATCTAGGAACATGTGGTCCATAGCCTGATCACCGTGACCCATGCGGTAGCCTTTACGGGCATTTGGCAAAATGTATGGCGCGTTAGACATGCTTTCCATACCACCGGCGATCATAACTGTGTTGGTGCCGGCTTTGATTAGGTCGTGGGCGAACATAGTGGCTTTCATACCAGAGCCACACAATTTGTTGATGGTCGTGGCACCAGTGAAATCAGGCAGGCCCGCTTTACGCATGGTTTGACGGGCAGGGCCTTGTTTTAGGCCGGCTGGTAATACGTTACCCATGATCACTTCTTGTACGTCCTCTGGCTTAAGGCCCGCGCGAGCAACCGCTTCTTTAATTACCACAGCGCCAAGATCAGTAGCTGATACATCCGCCAAGCTGCCTTGGAAACCACCCATAGGGGTACGAACACCACTTACAATTACAACAGAATCTTGATTGGACATAAAAACCTCGACTGATCAGGGTAACCCTGGAAATCTCACCTAATTGTGAGTGTGAATTTAAGGGGCGCAAATTGTAGCAAGCTTGCAACTGGCTCACCATTACCGATAGAGACAAGAATAGTGGGAATATGTGTTTTTTTGGGTTTGGCAGGAAAATTAACCTTTTTTAACCGCAAATGAACATAAATCTCACAGAATATCCTTGCCGGTCTAATGAAAAGTATTCATATTTGGCACCAATAGTGTAAACACTCTAAAACTGGTACAGGCGTACTTCGTTCAAACGGTCGTTTGAAGAAAAAATCGGATTACGCCCACTACTATGGGGTTAATCATACTTTGGTGTGATCTTATTTGAATGGCCCTTGGTTATATTCAAGGCTGTTCAATGGGCTATGGCCTCAACAATTAAGCAAGTCCTAACAATCATAAAAACAAGGGGAACTACTCCTATGCTTAAAAAATCCCTATTAAGTCTTGCCGTCACCGCCTCGTTGGTGGGACTCGCTGGCTGTAATATTAGTAGCACGACGGATAGCGCCGGTGCGAAACCTGAACTTCAAGTACAACAAGAAGCAGCCCAGGCAGCGTATGGAACGTACCCAATCTTCGATCCTGTGAACAAAAAGTTACCCTTAGGCATCGACTTGATCTTTGCTAAGGCTGCAACAACAGACGGTACAGCCGATGGTGGTGCCTCCGGTGGTAATCCTGTTTTT
>JBFEWA010000484.1:0-1775 GCA_041546605.1 Bermanella sp. | reverse complement strand
TCAGCTCTCTGAAATTGCTTAGCCACCCTGGCTATCGTCGATACATTCTCATTCCATTAATTGCCAACTTCATCCTATTCATCCTGCTTACCGGTATTTTAATTACCCTCTTTGCAGATGTAATCGACATTGCTCTTAATTACGTACCTAGCTGGCTTCATTTCATGGCTTGGGTGTTCTGGCTGGTGTTTGGCTTAGCGCTGCTGATTGCCTACGGCTTAAGCTTTACCTTTATTACAAACCTCATAGCCGCACCGTTTAATGGATTATTAGCCGAAAAAATCCAACGTGATCATGGTATCGAGCTGCCCAAGGGCGAAAAAATCACCCAAGTCATTGCCCGAACGCTTTGGCGAGAAATCGTAAAACTCAGTTATTTCATCAGCTACGGCTTAGGGGTGAGCTTGATTTTATTCCTCATCAGTTTTATCCCCTTTGTTAATTTTGCAGTGCCTGTATTAGCATTTTTATGGGGAAGCTGGTGCATTGCCATCCAGTATCTTGATTACGCAGCAGACAACTACCAGCAAGATTTTAATGATTTAAAAAAACTCGCCAAACGCCCAACCTTTCAAACCTTTAGTTTTGGCGCTCTGATGACGTTTTTAACCATGATTCCTGTGGTGAATATTTTTGTTATGCCCTTAGCTGTGGTCAATGGTACCCAACTTTGGATAAAAGACATTCATCCATTAATCAATAAAACAGACAAATAAAAAAGCCCACTTAGCGTGGGCAAGGCTCTCTTAAGATGAATATGGGAATGCTTGAGAGTGCCAAACAAGAACAACAATAAATTAACTCTTCACCATTTTTGACACCAAGGTGATAGACAACTCCCCTTTAGGAATAGCCAAATCCACATTTGAATCCCCCAAGAATGATTCAATCACCACACCAATATCCACTTCTTCTTCATTTTTTAATTGAATCTCCATTCGACCATCCGGCAAAAATACGATGGGTCCGTTTAACAAAATAGTTAAAGGTAAGCTGTGCATATTGGTATGTAATTCAATGCCTAATATTTTTGGTTTCAAACCCGGGGCGTCCAAGTATACGTCCATTGTACTCTTGAACATGGCTTGGCCTTTTGTGCCGTATTCATTGTCGTAATCTGGATCCCAATAAATGTAACCAATACCGGGTAACGAATTCCCCTGTTCATCATAACGCGGACGCATACGCATAACCTGAGGCCCAGTGGGGTTTTCCAACCAACTACCTAAGGCTTTTGCATACATGGTGACTGAGGTAGTCATCAAAGCCTGGCTATACAACTCCACCGGAATGTGATCTTGCGAAGGTATATGTACACCGACATCCGTGGGAAGATAGCCACTAACGAATATGTATTCGTCATTTGGGCAGCTACCGCTCTTACAGCCAATGCGTGCATCACTTACTAAACCATCTACGCCATTGACCACAAGACGCGAAGAGTTTTCTAAGACCATGTCTTCACTGTCGTCGTGGGTAAAGTTTCGATTCACATCCCCTGCCGGCAATTTACTCAAAGGATTAAACACTTTGGTTTGCTCAGGCACACTGGCTACGAAAGGCATCACCATAGGCCCACTACCTTGATGGCGATTATCAAATGTAAGCGTTAAAGGATTCGTTCTAAGTGGCAGACCAATATCACTACACAACACATCATCACTGCCATCACACAAAGAGGCTTGAGCTGAATTTAAAACAACACGATACAAGGTTTCACTCTGCCAAGGCACGCTGGGCTCGAATTGTATGCGTGACGCATCAAATTGAATACT
>JBFEWA010000045.1:0-13598 GCA_041546605.1 Bermanella sp. | reverse complement strand
TCCAAACTGCTGTCTCCAAACCCTGTCATGATGACCTGAGGCTCTCTCTGATTACCTGTCAGTGTATGTTCAATATCACGAGCGGCATCCAGTACACACTTTTTAACCAAGTCTTTATCTGAACCATAAGCTACTGAGAAGGGAATACGAAACCGACGGATATCCTCTTCTAATGTCCAATTGGTCACACGACCATTTATGAATTCAGAATTGGGCACCAAGATATCCACATTTTCACTGGTACGAATCATGGTGGAGCGAATATTAATTTCTTTCACCTCACCAAATGTCCCGGATTCTAATTCAATGAAGTCCCCAACCTTTATTGAGCGATCAAATAAAATAATGATGCCGCTCACAAAATTATTCACAATATTTTGTAAGCCAAAACCAATACCGACACCTAGTGCACCTAATATAATGGCCAGTTTGTCAAAACTAATGCCAAGGAAACTACTGGCGACCAGAAATGCTATGATTAATATGCCGTAATTGATGACGCGATTTACTGTGTATATTTGAGCATGTACACCGCGACTACGATCACTGAATCGGCTTAAACTTTTGCGAATCAGCTTAGAAGTAAGGTAGGCAAATATAATGGTAACGCTGGCTGCCACTAGCATTCCCACATGCAGTACATAATCACCAATGGTGAGTAAATTTAACGATAATATACTTTCTATGACATCTAATAGTTTCATTACAGCCACTTCTTAATTTTAAATATACTGATTAATGCCGCACTGAGAGAAACCATGAACCCCACCACAAAGAAATACCCGTACTGAGTTTTTAATTCCGGCATATTTTCAAAGTTCATTCCATAAAGTCCAACGATGAAACTCAGTGGTACAAAAATCGCAGTAATGACCGTTAACACCCTCATGGTGCCATTAAGCTTGTGGGAGGCCATAGACAGCATGCTATCTAATAAATCCCCAGTCAGTTCATAATACATTTGGGTTAAACTGCTTAAACGTTCATTTTTCTCAAATACATCTTGTAGGTGGTAACCCACCTCTGTTTCATGTTTGGATTTTTCAAAATATTTGAGTAGAAACAGCGTTGATTTTTCATGGTAATTAAAAATGCGCTTTAAACGCCTTAATCTTGAACGATAACTGGTTAGTTCCACCAAGACTTCATCGGAAAGCGCTGACTGCAAGTCATCTTCTATTTCACTTAATGTGCTTTCAAATTCCAGCATGACATCAAGATAACGACTGGCCATGGTATTTAAAATGCGTGATGCCAGTAAAATCGTACCTTGCGTCAAATAATGCTCCATCTGCTCGTGCTGCCACCAGGTATTCACACTAATGGACTCACTGCGGTGAAAGGTAATGAGAAAGCGCTCACCAATGAAAAATGAGATTTGCACATGCTCAAAGGTTAAGTCCGAATCAAATACCTTGATGCCCCGCTGCAGCACATACACATAATTGGAAAACGGCTCCACCTTGGGAGGGTGACGTTTACGCTGAGCATCATTCAGGCTCAAGTCATGTAATTTAAAAGTATCACTGATGCTGTCGGGGATTTGATCTTGATTAATATCCACCCAAACAACGTCTTCAATGGGGTTATAAGTCGCCAATAGGCTCTCATCTCCCGTTTTTAAGACCCCGTTTTGCAGCAAATTCACCCGAACCATGTGGAAACCTTTTTAAGCTCAATCTGTTTGCAGTATAGTTCACTAGCACTTCACACGAATACTGTTTTTAAGCCATGAATCTGGCATGTATGGAAGGTAACTATGAAAATTTGGGTCGATGCCGACGCCTGCCCTGTGGTGATTAAAGATATCTTATTTAAAGCGGCGAATCGCACTCAGATTCAAACCACTCTATTAGCCAATCACAGTATGAGCATTCCCAAGTCCCCGTATATTCAGTTCTCTCAAGTCTCCCAAGGTTTTGATGAGGCCGACAATGAAATCGTGAAACGCTGTGATGTGAACGATCTGGTTATCACCTCTGACATTCCGTTAGCGGCGGATGTCATCGCCAAAGGCGGTCAGGCTCTAAGCCCGCGAGGTGAGTTATTCACCAAAGAAAATATTAAAAGCTTGCTGGGGATGCGGGACTTCATGGACACCATGCGTTCCAGCGGCGTGCAAACCGGTGGGCCTGCCCCCATGAGTCAAAATGATCGCCAAGGGTTTGCCAATCAACTGGATAAAATTCTTACCCGTTATCTGAACAAACCCTAAGCATTGAAGGGATATTGAATCAGCCCACTACTTTATGCTGCTTCAGTTGTTCGATTTCTAAATCACTAAACCCAAGGGTCTTCAAAACCTGCAAGCTGTGACTGCCAATTTTGCCACCGGTTTGGTGAATGCTGTGATCTTTCATGATGGGGTTCGCCAATTGCGAAATACCTTGTCGCGCTTCTGTTTTTATCCATTGACGACTGCGAGCCTGCTCAGACTGACAAGCTTCGGCAAACGTTAAGACCGGCTCCACACAACAATCCACTTGCGCGAAGACATCGCACCAATACGCAAAGTCCTGCTGTAAAAACGCCTCAGCTATAACCCCTTTAAAATGCGCAATGTCACCCGGCTTTTGACTGCCTGCTTTGCCGATGTGCTGTTGGATATTAAGGGTTTGGCATAGCTGCATTAAAAATGGTGGCTCTAAAGAGCCCACACTCATGTAGCGACCATCTTTGGTTGCGTAATAATCATAAAAGCTGCCGCCATTGAGCATGGTGCTTTCCGCTTTGGGTTCAACCTCTCCACCTAGATAGCCAGATGCAAACATGGCATTTAAGCTAAATGCACAATCCGTCATGCTGATATCCACATGCTGCCCTTGCCCTGTGTGCTCGCGTTCAATCACTGCGGCTAAAATGCCCATAACGGCATGATGAGAACCGCCAGCAATATCCGCAATTTGCACACCTTGTGGCACAGGGCGCTCCCCTTGGCGACGACTGTAATCCGCCACACCTGACAGAGCGAGATAATTAATGTCGTGGCCCGCTCGATCTTTCAATGGCCCGGTTTGCCCATAGCCGGTAATGGAGCAATAAATCACTCTTGGGTTTATAGCTTTGAGTTGCTCATAGCCCAGCCCCAAGCGATCCATAACCCCTGGGCGAAACTGCTCTAACACCACGTCATATTGGGATAACAGCTTTTTAACAATATCCACCGCCGCAGGCTGTTTTAAATCCAGTGCAATGGCCTGCTTGTTGCGATTCAAATAACTGTGTGCGGCGCTTTGCCCACTGGCATCTTGTGGTGGCAACGCTCTCACTAAATCCGAGCGCGTTGGGCTTTCCACTCGCAGCACATTGGCCCCCATATCCGCCATGAGTAAGCTGGCATAAGGCCCTGGCAACAAGGTGGAGAAATCCAAGATATTAAGCTGTGATAAGGCTTGAGCAGACATGGTACACCTGAGTTATTGTTCTTATGTGTCCACCATATCAGGCCTATTTAGCCAAGCCTATACCTGTGTAGGCCAGAAAAATTGGCCAAAATCACCAACCCTTGGTATCTGCGAAGTAGTTGCACAAATGATCTGACTTTGTATGATGTTGGCCAATTGTGAATTCAGGTTCAGTTGTTGTATGAAAACCTCTACCATTGCCAGTCATTACGTTCGAGCCGCTCTGGCTGGCGCCCTTGCTCAAGGACACGATGCAGAATCCATCCTGCGTCAGGCCGGCATTGGTTTAGAAATCCTGCATGAACCCAAGGCACGGGTGTATCCTGATAAGATGGCCAAGCTGCTGCGCATCTTGGTGAATTTACTGCAAGATGAGTTTCTCGGCCATGACTACAAGCCCAGCAAACCCGGCAGCTTTGAAACCCTGTGTCAGCTTATATTGCCTTGTTCCACCTTGGGTGAAGCCTTAGAAATGGGCACCCGTTTTTATCGTTTGTTTGATTTGGGCATCCACACCCAATTCGAACAGGACGAACTCGGTGGCGCCTTAGTGGTGAATCAACACCACGACTGCCTAAACAAGCACCACTATCTAACCGAATACCAACTGGTGCTGTGGCATCGCCTGTGCTGCTGGCTCACCGGCAAGCGCATCCCCATTAAACTGGCAGAATTCTCCTACTCAAGACCTAACCACGCAGGGGAGTATCAATTGTTCTTTTATGGGGAACACAAGTTTGATCAGCCGCGCACCTTGCTGAGATTTCGCAAAAGCGATCTGGATTTACCCATTATTCGCTCGCGCCAAGATCTACCTGAACTCATGCAGGAAGCGCCGTACGTGTTCTTGGTGAAACCCAACAATACCGCCAGCATTAATGCGCAAATTCGCCGCATTTTAGAAGTGAATTCCGAACTGGAAATGCCCGACTTTGAAAGCGTGGCCTACCAGCTCAACACCTCCACCCAAACCCTGCGTCGTCGTCTAAAAGAAGAGGACACCTCCTTTCAAGCCATTAAAGATCAGGTGCGCCGCGACCTGGCCATTTGTCATTTAAGCGAAAACAAATACAGCATTAATGACATCGCCTTAAAAGTGGGCTTCACCGAGCCCAGCACCTTCCACCGCGCCTTTAAAAAGTGGACTGGCGTGACCCCAGGGGACTATCGCGCAGGTGAAATCCAAGAGGCTTGCCTCAGCGAATAACCCCACTCTTAGCTTTACTGGCTCTAACCATGGGCGGTTTTATCCTGCTTGGTGCATATAAATTGCGCCACTCGATCTGGTGGTTTTGATCATTGAGAGGTTAAAGCAGCACTGCCACACTGAAATCACGGACAACACCCAATAACAATTCTTACTACCGAGGTTTGCCATGATTCCACGTTCATTATTCGACAGTGACTTAGAAGGTTTTCGCGACAGCGTACGTAAATTCCTAGAAAAAGAAGCCGTACCGTTTCACGCCCAATGGGAAAAAGACGGGCAAGTGAGCCGTGAACTTTGGCACAAAGGGGGCGAAATGGGCTTTTTGTGCCCAACCGCACCCGTGGAGTACGGCGGCTTAGGTTGTGATTTTCGTTACAGCGCTGTGGTAATGGAAGAAATCTCACGTACCGGTTGCTCCGGTATTGGCTGGCCACTGCACAGCGACATCGTCATGCCTTATATCAACAACTGGGGCACAGAAGCGCAAAAACAAAAGTACATCCCCAAACTCATCAGTGGTGAGAACATTGGTGCCATCGCCATGACCGAACCGGGTGCCGGCTCTGACCTTCAAGGTGTGAAAACCACCGCCATTAAAAACGGTGATCATTACGTATTAAACGGCAGCAAGACCTTCATCACCAATGGCCAAATGGCCGACTTGGTGATCGTGGTTGCCAAAACTGACCCAACCAAAGGCGCTGCGGGTATTAGCCTTTTCTTAATAGAAGACGGCATGGAAGGCTTTGAAAAGGGCACCAATCTCGATAAAGCCGGTATGAAAGCCCAAGACACCAGTGAACTGTTCTTTAACGATGTGAAAGTACCCGCCGAAAATTTACTAGGGGGCGTAGAAGGCACCGGCTTTATGGCATTAATGCAAGAGCTACCACAAGAGCGCTTATTAGTGGCTTTGACCGCCATTGCCGCCTGTGAAGCTGCCATTCAATGGACCAAGGATTACATAAAAGAGCGTAAAGCCTTTGGCAAACCCATTTGTAAATTCCAAAACACGCGCTTCAAAATGGCGGAGCTCATCACCGAAACCAACGCATTACGAGTCTACACAGACCGCTGCTTAGAATTACACCTAGATGGCAAGTTGGATATTCCAACCGCCGCGGGTTTAAAACAAATTACCACAGACTTGCAGTTCAAAGTCATGGATGAGTGTCTACAATTACACGGCGGTTACGGTTACATGAATGAGTATCCAATCTGTCGTGCTTGGGCAGACAGCCGCGTACAAAAAATTTACGCCGGCACCAACGAGATCATGAAAGAAATCGTCGCCCGTGCCGAACTGGGCTAACGATCTTTCAACAAGTCACCCATAAAAAAACGCGGCATCAGCCGCGTTTTTTTATGTCATTTTCACAATGTCTTTATCCCAACTCTCTGCGATGTAATTGATGAATTGCCGCACCACTGGCAATTGATAGCTGCGAGATAAATACACGGCCCACAAGTAGGTTGTTGGTAAAGTATAATTCGACAATATAACCGTTAACTTTCCGGCTTCAATTAAAGGATTGGCTAAATCACAGGGCAATAACACAATACCTTTGCCACGTACCGCCAAACGACTCAACGTCCCCAATTCATTTGCACTGACATTACCTGACACCTGAACAGGATAGTGTTGATTATCTTTCACAAATCGCCACTGTTTGTATTGCTGGTGTATAAAACAATTATGCTGCGCCAATTCTTGAGGTGTTATTGGTTCACCATGTTGTTGCAAATACTCAGGCGACGCACAAATAACCGAATCCAATGCCAATAATTTACGCGCGATTAAATTTTCATCCGGCTCATTGGTGTAGCGCAGAGCAACATCAACACGCTCATCCACCAGTTGCGACATGCTGTCTGATGCCAATATGTCTATCTTCACCTGCGGGTGGTCTTGTGTGAATTCCGCGATTACATCTAGCAATAATCCTTGCGCCAAACCTATGGGAGCAGCAATGCGAATGCTGCCTGTGAGCTGCTGAGATTGCAGTAGCGCATGGGACTCTAGCTCTCCAGCTTGATGCAGAATCAACTCACACTGCTTCAACACCTCTTCGCCAACCGAAGTTAAACTCACTTTACGTGTAGTACGATGAAGCAGCCTTTGCTGCAACCATGACTCCATTTCTTGAACATGGCGCGACACCTGTAAACGACTCATAGCCAGATGCTCAGATGCCAGAGTAAAGCTTGCTGTTTTCGCCACTTCGACAAATGTACGCATGGCAGTTAAACGATCCATCTCTCACCAATTAGCTAACCATATAGATACAATCTATATCATTTAGCCTCATTTATCTCAAAAATATTAAACACTAACCTAGCTTCAGCGTCTTTTGAGACACAAAACCACAAAGTTAGGAGCAACATAATGAAAGTAGCTGTATTAGGTGCCACAGGTTGGATCGGTAGCCACATCGCCAATGAAGCCCAATCTCGAGGCCATGACGTCATCGCATTAGTGCGTGACCCAAGCAAAAACACCAACCCAGAATTTGAGGTGCGCCAGTTGGATCTATTAGATCAAAATGCCAACCTCGAAAATGCATTAAACGGTGCAGATGCTGTGATCGCTTCCATCGGGGGGCGTGCACAAGGCAACCATGAAGTGGTCAATCACGTGGCAAATACCTTGCTGACCCAGTTACCTAGCATAGGTATCGAGCGTCTTCTTTGGGTTGGCGGTGCGGGCTCTTTAGAAGTAGCCCCGAATGTGACACTCATCTCAACACCGGAATTTCCAGCTGAGTACAAAGCGGAAGCCATCGCCCAAGGTGAAGCGCTGGACACATTTAAAGCATCAAACAGCCCACTAAATTGGACGTTTGTAAGTCCAGCTGCGGAAATCTTTCCAGGTGAAGCCTTGGGTACATACCGCTTGGGAGGAGATCAGTTATTAATGGATGCATCTGGTCATAGCCGAATCAGCGTGAGCGATTACGCCAAAGCTATGATTGATGAGCTAGAAGCAAACCAATACGCGAAACAACGCATTGGTGTAGCTTACTAAACAAGCATAAAAAAACGCGGCATTTGCCGCGTTTTTTTATGTCTAGCAATCAAAGAAATTAGAAAAATAATGTCTTTAATTGAGCACCCGGATCATCGGCACGCATAAAGGCTTCGCCCACTAAGAAACTGTGCACGTCTTTTTCGCGCATCACTTTCACATCTTCAGGGGCTAATATACCGCTTTCGGTGACTAACAAGGTGTCTTTCGGCACACGGGGTAACAGATTAAACGTGGTATCCAGGGTTAAATCGAAGGTGTGCAAGTTACGGTTATTAATGCCCAAAATATTCGGCGGTAAATCCATGGCGCGCTCGAACTCGGCTTCGTCATGCACTTCCACTAACACGTCCATGCCTAACTCTAGGGCACAATCATTCAACTCTTTCATCTGTGCATCGGATAACGCCGCCACAATCAACAAAATACAATCGGCTTCGATGGCTCGGGCTTCAACCACTTGATAAGGATCCACAATGAAGTCTTTACGAATCACAGGTAACTGACACGCGCCGCGGGCTTCTTTTAAATAGGTTTCACCACCTTGGAAAAAGTCTTTATCCGTCAATACAGACAAACAGGCCGCACCGGCGGCTTCATAGGATTTTGCAATCTCAGCCGGTACAAAATGCTCACGCAATACCCCTTTACTAGGAGACGCTTTTTTAATTTCCGCAATCACAGCTGGGTGCCCTGCTGCAATTTTTGCTTCCATGGCGCGCTTAAAGCCACGGGGCAAATCAGAGTACTTAGCTTGATTGGCTAATTCATTAATAGACACTTGGGCGGAGCGTTCTTTTATTTCTTCCCATTTGCGATCAATGATTTTTTTCAAAATAGTCGGTGTATTCATACTGCTGTCCAATAAACCTTAAGCGTCTAAGAATACGCGGGAAAACGCCGCTAATTCGTTTAATTTTTCCAAGGCTAAACCGGTTGAAATAGCATCTTCTGCCATGGACACTCCTTCGGCCAAACTGCTGGCCAAGTTGGCAGCATAAATGGCGGCACCGGCATTTAACGCGATTAAATCCGCTGCTTTTTGCCCGGCTTCGGTTTCACGCTTGCTTAACGCATCTTTAATTAATGCTAGGCTTTGTTCCGCACTGTCAACGGACAAGCCAATTAAGCTTTGGCTTTTAATACCAAAATCTTCTGGGGTGATTTCATATTCGCTGACGTTGCCGTCTTTTAATTCTGCCACGCGCGTTGGGGAGGCCAAACTGATTTCATCTAAGCCGTCTTTCGCGTGCACCACCAACACGTGTTTAGAACCTAAACGTCCAAGCACTTCTGCAAGGGGTTTACACAAGTCTCCATTAAACACACCCAGCACTTGGTTGGGCACATTAGCTGGGTTGGTAATAGGCCCTAGCATGTTAAAAATGGTACGCATGGCCAACTCTTTGCGTGGACCAATGGCGTGCTTCATGGCGCCGTGATGACCTGGGGCAAACATAAAGCCCACACCAATTTCGTTAATGGCACGGGTCACTTGTTCTGCTGTCATATTCAAGTTCACGCCAGCCGCTTCTAATACATCCGCACTGCCGGTTGTGGATGACACGCTGCGGTTACCGTGCTTCGCTACTTTACCGCCCGCAGCAGCCACGACAAATGCAGCGGCTGTGGATACATTAAAGATGTTGGCGCCATCGCCACCTGTACCACAAGTGTCTACCAAGTGGGCATCGCTCACGTGCACTGGAGTGGCTAACTCACGCATCACGCGTGCAGCGCCTGTGATTTCATCAAGGGTTTCCCCTTTCATGCGCAGGGCCACCAAAAAGCCGCCGATTTGCGCGTCACTGGCTTGGCCTGTCATGATGGTTTTCATGACGCTTATCATTTGCTCTTCTGTTAGGTCTTGGCGAGCAACGACGGCACTTAATGCTTGTTTTAAATCCATGGGAAAATCCTTGTTATTCATATTGGGAAAAAAGATTAATCGGGGCTCGCCCCTAACGCCATCGCTCAGCAAGCTGCAACACAACACCGTTCATCGCTTGCTGTAAGATACCCATGGCTATTTCCCAATTCACAGGTGTAAAAGTGGGCTCACTATACCAGCCTCTCCCCATGGCTCCAAGCTAAGCGCCTGTTCAGGCAACGGGTTATGGGCTTTAATGGAAAGAAACCACGGAGAATAACAATTAGATTGACCAAGCAGTCAGGTTTCATTTAATTTAACCCCTATTTATCCGCTTCCATACAAAGGTGTCACATGAGTTACCCAAGGGACATGCTCGGCTACGGCCCCCACCCAGTGAAGGCCCAATGGCCTAACAAAGCCAAGATCGCCGTGCAATTTGTCATCAATTACGAAGAAGGGGGCGAGAACTGCATCCTGCATGGTGACGATGCCAGCGAAGCGTTTTTATCTGAAATAGTCGGGGCACAAGCGTTACAAGGTGTGCGCCACATGAACATGGAATCCATTTATGAATATGGCTCCCGTGCGGGCTTTTGGCGCCTGCACCGCATGTTCACCGAGCGCAATTTACCAGTAACCGTTTTCGGTGTGGCCATGGCCATGGAACGTAACCCTGATGTGGTGGAAGCTATGCTAAAAGCGGATTGGGAAATTGCCAGCCACGGCCTGCGTTGGATCGACTATCAATACGTGCCTGAATCAGTTGAGCGTGAGCACATAGAACAAGCCCTAGAAATCCACCAACGCATGACAGGTAAATTACCTGCAGGTTGGTACACGGGGCGCATGAGCCCCAACACCCGCCGTTTAGTGGTGGAAACTGGCAAGCTGCTGTATGACGCTGATTCCTACGCCGATGATTTACCTTACTGGTTAACCGAATTCGACAAACCCCATTTAGTAGTGCCTTACACCTTGGATGCCAATGACATGCGATTTGCTTCAGCTCAAGGGTTTAACTCAGGGGATCAATTCTTTAGTTATTTAAAAGACAGCTTTGATGCCTTGTATGCCGAAGGCAGTGACACACCGAAGATGATGAGCATTGGTTTACACTGTCGCTTGGTGGGTCGCCCCGGCCGTGCGGCCGCGTTAGCGCGCTTCTTAGATTATGTCATGCTGCACGATGATGCTTGGGTGTGTCGTCGTGAAGACATTGCTCGACACTGGGTAGAGCATCACCCTGCTAAATAACACTTTAAAAAACGCCCTCATTAGAGGGCGTTTTTTATTCACTTAATTGTGTCTAATTAAGCAAGGTGTTTCACAAGCGCTACACCGACAA
Source organism: Bermanella sp. (assembly GCA_041546605.1). Taxonomy (GTDB): domain Bacteria; phylum Pseudomonadota; class Gammaproteobacteria; order Pseudomonadales; family Oceanobacteraceae; genus Bermanella. Next base: position 2,741 of record JBFEWA010000045.1, on the reverse strand, counting down.
CATGAGCACTGGCTGAGTTTTGACCTGTAATCACACGATTATCTTCAATCACAAACTCCCCCGAGAAGGTTGCACTTTACTGTATTGCTTAGCAGTGCGTGAGTTAGCTCAGGAGAAAAGGTGCCGTTTTGTCATTGCTTTTTACTTGATCGTTTTAAGGATTTTCAAGAGTAACCTAGCTCAACAAGCGATAACTTAAATAAGTCACTATGCCTAACAATATGGCTGAGACACCTTGCCAGAATGCTAAAGGGTTGCGTTCTAATAATGGCAACTTCGCTCGTTTTAAATACGCCATGTTTGGTGTGTTTAAATCAAATACAAATTCAGACACCTCTGAGTAGCGTTTAAGCGGATCAACATGCACCGCTTTTTTGATTGCATCATTCACCCAAGCAGGCAGATGGTATTGCTCTTCTAAGATCGGTTGATACACCAGCTTTTGTAAATCTTTAACGGTTTTAACTTTTGAAACACTGGTTCCGTAAGGCAATGATCCCGTTAGCATTTGATAGGTTATTACCCCTAACGAAAAAATATCCGAACGGGTAGTGCCACCTTCACCTAGATAATATTCAGGCGCAGTAAACTGAGCGGTTCCTTTAATGTCATTCGCATCTCTATTTTTGCAAATATCAAGCACTCCACCAACTTGTGTGGCACCAAAATCAATAATTTTTACCGTACCAGACTCATCAATCATAATATTATTGGGGCGTAAATCTTGATGGATCATCTCTTGTCGATGAAAGGCTTGCAGACCTTTTGCAGCCTGAGAAATTATGCTTCTCACTTGATCAAGCGTTGATTTAGGGTGATCTATTATCCACTGGGATAATGATTGACCTTCTATGAATTCTGTGACGTTATATAAAAACTGGCGCTTTCTTGGGGACTCAATAGCGGTTAGGACGTGTGGATTATCAATGCGCTTTGCAATCCAATCTTCCATCAAAAAAGATTCTAAGTAATTTTTGTCTGCTCTTAATTCAGTGGACGGGGTTTTAATGATCACTTGCTGCTGGGTATCAAGATCTTTAGCTAAATAGACATGGCTGCGGCTACTGATATAGATATTGCGTAAAATTTGATAACCATCAAACGTCATTCTTGCTTCTAAAAGCGGTGGCAGCGGTAAACGTGCAACCTGCTCTTGTATTTCTTCTATTTGGTGTGCAGGAAGCTCTAATACTTTTACGATCTGAATCGTTAAATTGTCTTGACTGCCGTTATCGTATGCTAATTTTAATATAGCATCACAGGCTTGATTTAAATCCGACTCGTGCTGAGTAATTAACCTCTGTATGTCACTATTATCAACAAATTCATAAACACCATCCGTTGCAAGAATAAACACATCATTAATTTCTAATGGTTGGGTGGCATAATCTAAATCCAATTGTGGCTGAATACCTAAAGCCCGAGTTAAATAACTGGTTTCTTCAGAAACTATGCGCCTATGGTCTTGTGTTAACTGCTCTAAAGCACCGGAACTCAAGCGATATATACGACTATCACCACAATGAAAAATATGAAAAGAATTAGATTTTAAAACGATTGTGCTGAAGGTACACACATACCCTTTGTCTTTATTAAAACGATATAGGCTATTTTGAGTTTGCGCATATAGCCACAAATTAGTTGCTTGCAGAACTTTTTGCGCAGAGTTTTTTACTGACCATACGTCAGGTGTGCAATAATAATCTGCAATAAATCCATTCACTGCTGCTTTGCTTGCAATATCACTGACGTCACTACTGCTAATACCATCTGCTATTGCAATGACAATCCCTTTGGCATCCAATAAATAGTTGTCTGGTGTCTGGGCACCATGACAATCCTGATTGATAATTTTACGCCCCGCACTTGTGTGCTGGCCTATTGCAACTCTTAATTTTTTTTTCATAACAAAAAAATCCCCACTCAATAAAGAGTGAGGATTCCTAGTGAGCGGAAGTCTAAAGACACTTCTACCATGATTTATAAGGTAAAAACTTGCCATTTAAGGTTAATATAACACGATCACCTTTCGGATCTTCTTGTTTATCGACATCCATTGAGAAGTCGATGGCACTCATGATGCCATCGCCAAATTTTTCTTGGATCACTTCTTTCAATGTTTCACCATAAACACCGACCACTTCATATAGGCGGTAAATAAGTGGATCAGTCGGCACAGCTTGATCCCATATTTTAGTTGGAAAGGCCATAAGCGCTTCAGCCACATCGCTCCCCAAACCCAAATACTCACTTATCGCCAATGCTTTTTCTTTTGGCGCACTATTCATGCCTAAGCAAGCGGATGTCAGCCAGACTGGGGAGATACCCAAATCTGTTCCCATTTTCTCCCACGTTAAGGATTGCTCTTTTTTCGCAAGGATAATGGCTTCTGTCATTTCTACTTTATTCATCAATACTACTCCAATTCATTAAGTTATGATTAAGCCAATTTACGTTCAGGGCTAGTTCTTACATGTGTGTAGTACAGAGGCAAACCAACTAAGAATAAACCACCAGCAAGGTTACCTAGAACCGTTGGGATCTCATTCCACAATAGATAATCAGAAATAGTGAACTCACCACCCATGATCATAGAAAATGGGAAAAGGAACATGTTAACAATCGAGTGTTCAAAACCCATGAAGAAGAACAACATCACTGGCATCCACATAGCCGCAATTTTTGCACCCGCAGAAGTTGAAATCATTGCACCAACAACACCCATTGAAACCATCCAGTTA
>JBFEWA010000519.1:0-1295 GCA_041546605.1 Bermanella sp. | reverse complement strand
GAAGTACTAGCTTTGGCTCAGGCTTAATTACGAGGGATTAAAGCGGTAGGTTTCTAGAGTGCGATTTCGCTCACAGTACACAAGCACTCTTTGCGCTCGAGGGACATGCTAGGTGAGTTCCTATGGAGTATGTGGACGAATTTGTAGGAGTCCATTCTGCGGACGAAGATGAATATCGTGAGCAAGCTCACTCCTACTAAGAAAATGGCGCTATTAGGCGCCATTTTTGATAGTTTGATTAAATACCCAATCAGGGTTGATGCCTTGCTGTTTAAAAGCAGCTGGTGCTTCTAGTAATAAATTAATCACCTCTTCAACTTTAAAGTCGTGACATGCTTTATCTAGTCTATTTAGTAGGTTGTGCGTTTCTGGCCAACTTAAGTGAACTTCATTGGCAGTCATGATTCTAGGGTGTTCACTGCCTTCTACATTGTCGCCAATTAAAAGCTCTTCATAGAGTTTTTCGCCTGGACGTAAGCCACTAAATTCGATGCTAATATCGCCATTAGGATTAGCGTCTGTTTTTTCTGTAAGGCCAGATAAGCGAATCATTTTTTGTGCAAGGCTCACGATTTTAACTGGTTCACCCATGTCTAGTACGAATACATCTCCACCTTTACCCATCGCGCCAGCTTGAATAACTAGCTGGCTGGCTTCTGGTATGGTCATAAAATAACGAATTATATCTGGGTGCGTAACCGTAATTGGGCCGCCATCTTTGATTTGCTTGCGAAATAGTGGGACAACAGATCCAGAGCTACCCAGCACATTGCCGAAGCGAACCATGCAAAACAAAGTGTCACTTTGACGTTCAGACAAGGCTTGTAAAACAAGTTCTGACAGGCGCTTACTGGCCCCCATAACATTGGTGGGGCGTACGGCTTTGTCAGTGCTAATGAGTACGAAACGCTCAACACCTGCCTTTATTGCCGCTTCTGCGCAATACCAAGTACCAAATACATTGTTGCGAACACCTTCTACAACATTGTGTTCTACCATGGGGACGTGTTTATAAGCCGCCGCATGATAAATGGTTTGCACTGCAAATGTACTGAAAATGGTTTCCAGTCGATTTTGTCTTTGCACGGATCCTAAAATAGAAATAATTTTCGTATGACATTGTTGGTGGTTAGCACAGTATTGGTTAAGCTCTTGCTCTATGTTGTAAAGGCTGAATTCGTTTAACTCCAGTAATATCAGCTTGCTTGGCTGTTGTGCAATAATCTGACGGCATAGCTCGGAGCCAATACTGCCACCAGCACCGGTTACTAGGACGACCTTATTTTTGATGTTTT
>JBFEWA010000319.1:0-3884 GCA_041546605.1 Bermanella sp. | reverse complement strand
GATGAATCAAAAGAACGCATACGCTCTATTGCTCATTTAAAATGGCCCAATGCCAATGGAGATATGCAGGCCATGCTCAATGAAGAAGAAATTTATAATCTTTGCATTGAACGTGGCACACTAACAGCCGAAGAAAGACAAATCATCAATAACCACATGACGGTTACCATTGACATGTTAGAAGGCCTGCCCTTCCCTAAACAGTTAAAACGTGTCCCTGAATACGCAGGTGGTCACCATGAAAAAATGAACGGTACTGGCTTCCCTCGTGGATTAACTCGTGAACAAATGTCCATACCCGCACGCATGATGGCCATTGCGGATATATTTGAAGCCCTTACGGCTAAAGATCGCCCCTATAAGGATCCAATGAAAATCAGCTTATCCTTAAACATCATGCATCGCATGGTGGAGGATCAACACATTGACCCTGACTTGTATGAGCTATTCGTAAAATCCAGGGTCTGGGAGAAATACGCAAAACGCGTTCTCAGCCCAGACCAATTAGACGTAGACGATATCACCCCATACTTGCTCAACAAAGCATCCTAGTGCCACCAAGCTAGCAGCACGCAGCACCCTCTTGAAGATTACTACTGCCGAAAGGCACCGGCGTTCCGCAATCAGGAAAAATGCCATAGTGCACATCCGAATTGCCAAAAAAATCAAAGTGTTCATAAAAACGTGTGTCATGCAGCATACGATAGGTATTGCCACATACAGGAAACATTTTCCCCGTTTCTATTTTGTGGTGTCCATCCAGCTGTAAAAAATGAGGGTGGTTTTCAATGGTCCCCTTATAACGCACCGCTTGCCCATAATCCTCACACGCGGTTTCCAACCCAATAATTTTAAACAAGCGATAGGTCGCGCTATAGAAATTCATATAGCCAATCTTTTCTTCTAGCTTGGCATTTTCAATGGTAAGAACACGATCCTTCACTAATCTTGGGTCAGTAAAACCGGCCTGCTTACTGAACTCCAAAAAATCTCGCCAGTACAAGGCACCACTTAAGCATTCCCCGTATAACACATCATCTTTCACTAAATGCTCAGGGATACGACGATCACAATACACATCAGAAAAATACATTTCTCCGCCCGGTTTCAATAAACGGTACGCTTGTTTAAGAACATTAGGCTTATCTTGTACTAAGTTGATCACACAGTTAGAAACGATCAAGTCAAAATAGTTATCCTCAAAAGGCAATTGATCAAGACGATCAATATCCCCTTGAATAAACTGCACATTGGATTGCTGATGGCCAAACACATCTGCGTGATAATCTTGATACGCTCGGGCCACATCTAACTGCTCATCTGTCATATCTAAGCCGACAACCAAGCCATCTTCACCCACCATGGCCGACAAGGCATAAACATCCCTACCTGCACCACAACCAAGATCCAAGACTTTTAAACCTTTCATCTGCTCAGGCACAACCAAACCACAACCGTAATAGCGCATTAAGACTTCATCATGCACCTTTGAAAGAATGGGCTTTAAAAATTCAGGCATGGCTTCATCTGTACAACACGCATTGGTTTGCAGATCGCTTGAGCCTTGCAACACTTTACCATAATAGTCTTTAACCGATTCCAGCATGCCAGTTCCTCAGTGGTTTGCAGTGTGCGTAATGAGACTTTATTTTATAAAGGAAGTTCGGCCAAATAGCACCTTTTTATAACAGTACTTTCTCGGCATATTGAAAGAAAAACTCATTTACTATGATAATCCAAGCCGCCCAGAACATACATGCCGAGGCCACATGCGAACTGATCTATCAGTCTGGCCCTGTATCTTTTGACTATATTTTCAACCAAAAACATGGCCCTGAAGTACGTGTATTTCTGCGCCACCTATTTCGCACTCGTAAAACCATGTTTAGCCACAAGCATCATTTAGTGTGTTTAGACAAAGACCAGGTCATTGCGAGCATTGGGCGCTTTTCCCTTAAATCCCATCACCAAACCTTTTGGACAAACGCCTGTAGTATTTTTTTACACTATGGCTGGCGATCCATTGTAAGAGGTATTCGATTCGAGAAGCATCTGGTTAAACCACCTAAAAAAGATTGCTTATATCTTTGCCACATTGCGGTGACCCCAGAATATCGAGGCAAAGGCATTGCCAGTAGAATGATTCAGCATTTGAAAGATGAGGCAAAAGATAATGGACTTCGTGCATTAAGCCTAGATGTTGCTCAAAACAATCAAACGGCGTTGAATGTGTACTTATCTCTAGGCTTTAAGATTGTTTCCATACAAGAAAGCTACAACGACATTCTAGACAACCATATTTATATGGAAATGCCACTATAGTATCAGCGCACTTGTCTTTTTAATTGTTTAATGCGCTTAAGAAATTGAGCTTGCTTAAAGTCAGTGTTTGACACTCCAGTGGTACCATACAAATACTTGTGAATATCGACAGATAACTCGTCTAGGTTGCGAGCCACACTTGGATACTTCAATTTCAACGCATCAATTAATTGCTGCAAAGTCATACCTCGGCTTTCTATTGTTTTGTCTTGCAGCAGCCATGCAAACAAAACATCATATACCTTCTGTTGATAGCTTCGAGGTTGCGAACGCTGATCCCACCACAAGAAAGCAAACAAGCCTCCAATCAAAAAACCTAAAACACCTGCCACAAGCCAAGCAAGCTCAACCGCTGTTCGCTCACCCCAAATTTCCTTTAGTAAATCTTGCTGGCGATTGCCTTTATAGCTCACCATCCAGTCATTCCAGAAATAATCAAACGCTTGTAATTGGCGACGAATATCTCGTAAAAATGACCATTGACTATCAAAGCCTTTAAACTCGTTCGGTATAGCTTGTTGTAAACCGGACTCCACTCGATCCGGCGACACCCAGGCTGTTGGATCCACTCGCAACCAGCCTTCACCTTCTAAATACACTTCGACCCACGCATGGGCTTCATACTGGTACACGTTAATTGTATTAGAAACCGGATTATCCTCTCCCCCCATGTAACCCAAAACAACTCGAGCCGGCACATCAATTGAACGCAACAAAAAGGTTAAAGCACCGGCATAATAAGCACAGAACCCAGATTGAGATTCAAACAAAAAATTATCTATCTGGTCTGATCCTGAATATTCACCCGGCGACAAGGTATATTCAAATGCACCACTACCAATATAGGCTCTTACGCCCGCTAAAAACGCGACTACACTGGACTGATCATTATATAGCTGGACTGCCCACGCTTTAGATCTTGGGCTCACATTTTGAGGCAAGCTGGTAAATAATTTCCTTTCTGAAGCACTCAATGTCACTTGAGGTAATATTGCCGTGAGTTGCGACTCAATCTGATATTGCCACTGATTATAGATCTTACGTTTTCGATACAAACTGCCATCCTCTGCCATTTCAACATCAGAAGAAAGCGATCTTGGATAACCCGCTGCAAACAGCCAATTTTTTTCGTGGGGCTCTAGCAACACCTGATAACGAACTGCCTTTGCACCATCCAAGTCCAAGCCTCCTTGGTAATTGCTTTTATACGTATAATCTCTCTGCCACTGGGAACCGTCATAGCGGCTCAGTGTAAACGCGCGCCAATATCGCTCTGGCATAGACAATGTGCCATCTAGCATTTTCACCCTAAATGCCAACTCATCATTCTCCCCAAGGGAGGCAATACTGCCAGGTGACATAGAATCACTCAGACCAACAACACCGGACTTCGTGGGCATGTTGAGAGTCCATAACGGACCAATTCTAGGCAACACAACAAACAGCACGACAGCTAAAGGCAAAGACTTTAAAAATAAGTCCAATGCAACCTTGATACTGTAACCACGCTGGGGCTCCAAATAAAAATGCAGCAACACTTGCGCAGACAAGGTGAGCAACAT